>JAIOSZ010000206.1 GCA_021107335.1 Desulfuromonadaceae bacterium
CAAGGATGCCGTCATCGATCATGGAATCGCCGGCAACATGGAGTACAAAGTGTTCTCCGGCACCGACCATAGCCGGGGGGACATCGATGGTGTCAGACGTTTCGATGGCTTCGATCGGTTTACCGGCTGCAACGGTACCTGCTAGCGGTAGTTGCATGCCCCGTTCGGTGACCGCCGCCAACCGCAGGCTGCGCCGGCCGTTCCAGTCGCGGCTCAACAGGCCCTCGCGCTCCAGGCGGACCAGATAGTTCTGCACCGTGCCAAGGGAACGGAAACCAAAGGCCTTGGCAATTTCCTGCTGGGAAGGGGCAAAACCTTGACTTTCAATGTGTTGGCCAATGAATTCAAATACTTGTTTTTGTTTTGGGGTAATTGGACTCATGCATAACTCCTCTGTGTTGGCTCTCGAAGCATATGCGTAAGTTTTGCGTAAGTCAAGAAGGAAGGGCAGAACCTTGACCGTTTATGCTAATCTAGATGAAATGAAGATTGTGAGTAGCAGGAAGGAATTTGTTATGGTTGCAAAGCAAGCCAATAGTCCCCCGGTGCCTGTCGAACAGGCCGCTACTTTGCGTCAGCAAATTGTTGCGCTGCTAGAGCAACGGACGGTTACCGCCAAGGATCTGTCGATGGCAATTGGTTTGCCTGAAAAACAGATATATCATCATTTAGAGCACATTCAGCGCAGTTTGCAACAGCACAAGAAGAGGCTTTGCATTGATCCGTCCGTATGCAAGAAGTGCGGATTTGTTTTTGAAAAGCGTCAACGTTTTCAAAAACCGGGAAAATGTCCTGCCTGTCGTGGCCAAGCGATTGAAGAGCCCCGATTCTCTCTGCTGAGTAGTGACTGACTCTTTCTCTTGGAATCGGCGGCGCTTTTCGATCTTGACATAAAACTCCATAATACCGTAAACATAGAGTTCGTTTATGTTTCGCCAAAGATTCTTAGGTTGTTGCAACAGGGCGGTATGCTTCTAAGTCACCGATATGTTTACGCGCGTGAAGGGGTTCCTGACGATGGATTATAAAGGGATAATTAATCAGGCGGTTGGAGAGATCTTTTCCACCATGCTTTTTCTGGAGGTTGCAGAGCTTTCGAGCGAGCCTATTGCCAACCCGGATCAGAGCATGCTCACCGGCATGATCGGTTTTGCCGGCATTCTAAAAGGAACGGTGAACATTCATCTTCCCAAGGCAGTGGCCATCGCCATCACCAATGCATTTTTGGAACTCGACCTTGAGGAGGTTAATGATGAAGTCAAGGATGCCATCGGCGAACTAGCCAATATGGTCGCGGGTGGAATTAAATATTTGTTGCCCGAGCAGGGGCACGATGTGCAACTGTCGATCCCTTCGGTTATTTCCGGACGGGGGTATACCTGTGAGGCAACCGGAAAAACCGAGCGCTTCGCGGTTGAGTTTGAAACAGCCGGCGGTCGCTTTATAACGGAACTGCTTGTCAGGTAGGGCCGTCTTTACGCGCTGCTGGAAACTATACAAGAAACAAAAAGGGCCCACACCTCTTATGATGTGTGGGCCCTTTTTGTTTCTGAGGAAAGGGGGTTTTTGCGTTAAAATTAAAAACACAGTACCCCTTATGACCGGAGGTGCGGAATGGCCAAGACGATGCTTGGAGGGGCAAGAGGGATGGAATGTATCGATTCAAATTGGCAACTTCTGACGAGGCGGCTCGATGTGGATAGCCTGGCTAAGCTTTCTGCCTTGGGCAACGAACGTATTAACCGATTGCTGGCTGAGGCGATCGAGCTCTGCAATCCCGCTAAAGTGCTGGTGTGTGACGACAGCATTGAAGATGCCGCCAATATTCGGACCAAGGCCATTGTCGACGGCGAGGAACGGCCGCTGGCCATGGACGGCCATACGGTCCATTTCGATGGCTATATCAGCAGCCGTCAGAACGACCAGGCCCGGGACAAGGAACATACCCGTTACCTGGTGCCGGCCGAATGTCCCGATGTAGAGGAACTGAACAGTATCGAGCGGCAAGCGGGGCTGGCCGAGATTCAGACGATCATGCGCAACATCATGGCCGGTAAGGAGATGCTGGTGCGCTTCTTCTGCTTGGGACCGACTGCTTCCCCCTTCAGCATTCCCTGTGTGCAGATCACCGATTCGGCTTACGTAGCTCACAGTGAGGACTTACTCTACCGGCCCGGATACGAGCAGTTTCGTCGGGGCGGTTCGGATAGTCCTTTTTTTGCCATGCTGCATGCTGCCGGACGGCTGGAAAACGGAGTCAGCGTAGATAGTGATCGGCGCCGCATTTATATCGATATCGTAAGAAATCTTGTCTATTGCGCCAACAGCCAGTATGCCGGGAATACAGTGGGATTAAAGAAACTGGCGTTGCGTCTGGCTATTCGCAAGGCTGAGCATGAAGACTGGCTGGCCGAGCACATGTTTCTCATGGGTGTGCACGGTCCCGAAGGAAGGGTCACCTATTTTTCCGGTGCCTATCCGAGCGCCTGTGGTAAGACCTCCACAGCCATGCTGCAGAGAGAAACCGTGGTTGGCGACGATCTGGCCTATATCCGTGCCATTGGTGGCCACGCATGGGCGGTCAATGTCGAGCGAGGGATTTTTGGGATTATTGAAGATCTTAATGGCGACGACGATCCGGTGCTCTTTCGAGCGCTGAACTCTACGGACGAAATAATCTTCAACAATGTGTTGATCCGCGACGGTAAGCCCTATTGGAACGGTATGGGTCGGACGTTGCCGAAGCAAGGACTTAACTATGCGGGACTCTGGCGACCGGGCCTCACCGACTGTTGGGGAGAGGAGATCGCACCATCCTATCGGGGCAACGCTCGATTCACCCTGCGCTTAAATCGAATGGCTAATCTCGATCCGCAAGCTGAAGAACCCAACGGCGTGCCACTGGGCGGGATTATCTACGGAGGACGCGACAGCGATACCGCGGTGCCGGTTTTGGAGAGTTTTGACTGGCAACACGGCATTATCACCCTGGGCGCGGCGTTGGAGAGCGAAAGTACCGCTGCAACCCATGGGGCACAAGGGGTGCGCAAGTTCAATCCCATGGCGGTTCTCGATTTTCTGTCGATCCCTCTGGGGCGCTACTTGCGCCACTATCTGGCCTTTAGTGAACAATTGGAACGGCCGCCGAAG
>JAIOSZ010000029.1 GCA_021107335.1 Desulfuromonadaceae bacterium
ATCAACTTCGCCGGTCCCGGCCGGCCAGCCGGTTTTAAGACCATAAAAGACCAAGGAGAGATGACATGACACCTGTAGCAGTTTACACCGATACTTACGGCGCTTTCGCCTACAGCGTTTTCAAAGAGGACGACGGCAACTATTTCATGGTAATCAGCGAGGAACCCTATTGTGAAAACGGCGAAGTCTTTCATGGCAGTTTCAGTGAAGTCAGCGCCAAGCTGGAAGAAGTAAAACTCGCCCATGCGGATACTCCGGAGGCTTAATCAAGCTCACTGTCCCAAGTCCTTAGCATCATAACCTTGCTAACAGTGGACCGGTTTGCTTTGCCACCTCACTACCACTACAATATCCCCATGCAACGACCCTGTGCCATAGCCGAATTTATCTCCTACGACGAGACCATCCCCGCTCTGCTTAAAAGCATCGGCGCACCCGAGGTTCTCCGCCGTCAGCAGCGCATCCTGATCAAACCCAACCTGGTCAACGCATCCCCGTCGCCGGTGACTCTGCCGGTAGCCGCCTGCGCCGCCCTGGTACGAGCTTGCCGCCAGTGGAGCGACGCGCAGATCATCATCGCCGAAGGAACCGGCGAGAAACATCTGACCACGGACGAGGTGTTCGCCATTCACGGCTACGACCGTTTGGCCAAACAAGAGGGCATCGAGTTGGTCGATCTCAACGAAGCGGAGTTGGTTGAACTGCGCGACAAACGCAACAAGGTCTTTCCCAGCTTCATGATGCCCCGCCTGGTGATGGAGAGTTTCGTCCTCTCCGCCGCAGTACTCAAGGCTCACTCCCTGTCTGCCGTCACCCTGAGCATGAAGAACATGATCGGCGTGGCGCCGCCGGCTTACTACCAGCGTGGCGGCCACTGGAAGAAGTCGGCCTTTCATCGGCAGATGCAAACCTCGATCTTCGAACTGAACCGCTACCGCCAGCCCGACCTGGCTTTCATCGACGCCAGCGTCGGACTAGCCGACTACCACCTCGGCGGTCCGACCTGCGAGCCGCCAATCAACAAGCTGGTGGCCGGTTTCGACCCGGTGGCCGTCGATGCTACCGGCTCAGAGCTGCTCGGCATCCCCTGGCCCCAGGTGGGGCATATCAAGATGGCGGATGGGGTATTGGGTAAGGCCGAGAGCTTTGAATAAAAAAGCACGCCGATGAGAAAGTCCGAGCTGTCGCCTATAAAACCTTTGACGTGCCAGACCAAACAGGCTGTATTAGTCCCAGCTTAACAGGTCGGCTCAACAGGTTCTTTGTTTCGGACCATTGTATACTGTGCCTGTTGTTGACTACAACTCACTACCAGAAAGAGAAATAAATGAAACAAACCCTGCAGATTGGCCTTATTTTCATTCTCGCTTTTATGCTTCAGGCATGCGGTGGTGGTATTGATCGTGTGAAGGTGTCTAAGGCAATAAATGCCAACGATATGGCTAGATTTAAAGCTGAGGTTACCAGAATCCAGACAGACCCCGGCTACAGCCCCAAGAGCCGCGCTAATGGACTTTATGATGCTTTCCTGATTGCAGCCGGGAAAAACAAGGAAGCAACCGCATACCTCCTTGACCAAGGTGTCCCAATCGATTACCCGGCCGATCAACCTACCAGCACTAAGCGGGGGTTGGTGCTGACAAAAGCTGTAGAGAACTATCAGCCTGAAATTGTGAGCTTGCTTCTTGAACATGGGGCCAACCCGAACATTGAATTATGGTCTATTGATCCAAGAAACAACATTCTCTACATTTCGTTCATGCATAGCGATCTCGTAATTTCAAGATTATTACTTGAGGGTGGGGCCAACCCAAACCAGTGGAGCAACCCATTCTATCCGAGCTTGCTGGGGCATTACGATGGACACCCAAAGATTCAGCGCCTTCTCGAAGAGTATGGTGGGGTCAGAAACCCGACTCCAGAACAACGAACTGGACTTAACAAAGGCCAGTCCGACAAGAAGGCTGCGGCCATACCAAAGCCATCAAACAATGACGCCATGAACCAAACAGTTAAGGAGAGGTTGCAGACCATCCACGAACTTAAGGAACAGGGAGTCATCAGCCTAGAAGAATATTCCGAGGCAAGAAATAAGATATTGGGTGATCTTTAATTCTCTAAATGCCCGCGAATTGAGCCGACCTTTAAAAACCAGTTCAATTCGCGGACAGAGCGAAAATATATAAGGGCAATTCCTGGGACACCAAACTCATTAGGCGAAATCAGCCAGATGATGAGTGTGGGCAAATATTCTCTTGAAAGAGTTCATAGGGTCCCTTAATATGCAGCATGGCCAGAATCGCACGAGTCGTTGCCCCCGGTCTGCCACATCACATCACCCAAAGGGGAATCTCTTTATGGAAAACAATCAGGATATCGTCAAGAAGACCTCTCAATTTATTAAACGGTCCATGACTCTGAAAATCATTTCCGTCGGTATTCTGATTCTCTTGCTACTCATACCGGCCTCGATGGTGAAAGGGCTGATCAGGGAACGGCAGCATCGCCGCGATGCGGTGGTCCAGGAGATCAGTCAGAAATGGGGTGACAGCCAAACCATCACCGGGCCCTTTTTGACCGTCCCCTTCAAAACCTTTTATAAAGATGATCGGGGGAAAGTCCGCTTCAATCTCAAGTACCTGCATTTCTTGCCTGAATCGCTTAACATCACCGGCGACATGTCCCCGGAGGTGCGCTACCGGAGCCTGTTCGAAGCGGTACTCTACAACACCAAACTAACCTTCAGCGGCAACTTCAAACTACCCCCTGCCGGTCAACTGAACCTCGAGCCGAAAAACATCCAGTGGGATAAGGCCTATCTGTCCCTCGGCATTACCGATATGCGGGGTATCCGGAATAAGATCGTCATGACCCTCAACGGGGTCGAATACAATGCTAACCCGGGGCTGAAGACCACCGATCTTGCCGGGGCTGGCGTCACAGTACCTTGGTCAAACCCCTGTCAGCGCAGGAGGCGAACGATTTTTCCTTTGATCTGAACCTAAACGGCAGCGAGCAGATCAGCCTGATTCCCATCGGCGAAACCAATACCGTAGCGATGACGTCAGCCTGGCCTTCGCCCAGCTTTAACGGCGCTTTTTTGCCGGTTACCCGCAAGGTAGGCAAAGAGGGGTTTTCCGCCAACTGGAAAGTACTGCACCTGAACCGGAACTACCCGCAGTTTTGGCAAGGCTCGCAGTATAAGGTTACCCCGTCGGCCTTCGGCCTTGAGTTGATCATGACCGCCGATATCTATCAAAAATCGACCCGGCTGGCTAAATACGCCATTATGTTCCTGGCCTTCACCTTCTTCACCTTCTTCGCCTTCTTCTTTTCCGAGATCATCAACAAGCGGCGGGTCCATCCGATTCAGTATCTGCTTGTCGGTATGGCCATCCTGATCTTCTACACCCTCGTATTGTCCCTGTCTGAGTACATCCCCTTCAACCTGGCCTACATCCTGTCGGCGGCTTCGGTGACTGCGATCATTTCCGGATATGCCAAAGCGATTGTGTCCAACAGCAAATTCGCCCTGACCATTGCGGGGATTCTGAGCATCCTCTATTGCTACCTGTTTATCGTTCTGCAGCTTGAGGATTATGCGCTGATTCTGGGGAGTGTGGGGCTGTTGGTGATCCTTGCCCTGGTGATGTACGTGACGCGCAGGATCAATTGGTATGAGGTCGAGACCGCGGCGCAGGAAAGTGAAAAGTAGCTATGGGTAGATTCTAGTCGTAAGTGCACCATTCGTAAGTTGGTAGAAGCAACTTACCATCTTACAAGCCTGACACCATTGGCCCCCACAAGCTGGTGGCCGGATTCGACCCAGTGGCCGTCGATGCCGCCGGGGCAAGGTTGCTGGGGATTCCTTTGCGACAAGTAGAGCATATCAAGATGGCGGATGGAGCGTTGGGTAGTGCTGAAAATCTTACATAAAGTTCCCGATGAAGCAAAGGCCCCCAAAGCATACATTAAAATATTTGACTTTTAAAACCGTTAAACAGATACTGGGTATTACTAATGAGAAATTTCGCAAGGGAGGGATGCTGGTAACTGGCAAAAAGACACCAGACACTGAAGAAGAATGCCCCCCCCTTGTCTACTTCCTCGCCTACTTCAGATCTCCCCGTTCTTTGCTTAGGTGTTGAGTGCCACCACATCGTTAACTTAGGATCGTTTAGCGCAATTGATAATCGAACTCATCCACCTGGATGTTGTTCTGACTTAATGAGTTGAAATGTTTTCTGTCATGAATTCTGCCAATATGGTCGACGTAAATTCCCCCACGGTTATAGAATCACGAAGCGGCTTTGTGATCCGCAAAAACGTCAATTTCCAAACCAACCTTCTTTTGGAAAAATTATTGGCCGATCCGGAATCCCTTTTTCAAAGCGGACAGGCGGTCGATAACGGTCTATTCGATATGCGGCGCGAACATATGATTATTACCGTGGCTGGCATAAATTACTTTGTAAAACGCTACAAATCTTTAGGCTTGCGACATCGCTTGAAAGTTCTACGGAAACCATCTCAGGCACTGCGTTCTTGGCGTGGCGGCTTGGCCCTCCTTAAAGCAAAGATTCCTACTCCCGCTCCCCTTTTGTTGTTACAACGTCGGTGGGGAGGCGAAGCCTTCCTGATCTGTTGTGGTCTCGACAATCCTATGAAATTACTCGAACTATGGCCGCAGTTAGCTGATTATGAAAAACGAGAGGTTTTGGTGCGGCTAGCCGAATTATTTGGCCAAATGCACAATCATCATATCTACCACGGCGATCTCAACTGGCGAAATATTCTAGTACAACGCAGGGACGGCAAGCTTTTCTTGTCTTTGGTTGACCTTGATGGCTTTCGAAGCGCTGAACATATGACAATTGAATACGCCGAACGAGACCTTAAACATTTTATTCCCTATTTACGTTGCTACGGTGGCACTGGACTTGAATCTCTCTTTATGAAGTGCTGGCGCAACAGCATAGGGTGTGCTCAAAAACTCGGCAAACAGCAGACCGATGCGGCCCACCCACTACTTGTTTGGCACGAAAAAACTTTCTAACAGGAGTGAATTCTGGTCGGATCTATACTTGAATACCTATAAACAGCGTATTCGAAGATACGTTTGGGAACTAATCCTATTTTATGTAATGATTATCGTAATAACACCGTCCTGCCCACGGTGGCAGTACAATCACCTCAATCTTTGTCTTGAATCCAATGCTCTTTAGCCTATGATCTTACAGGCCCCTTTCTTTTTCACCTTTTGAGATTGTCAAAAATTCCCTAGGAAACCAATAACCGATTAACCGTTTTGGAACAGGGACAACAATGAAATGTCCAAAATGCGGCTATGATAATCAGCTCGACAGGGAAGACTGCTTTCGGTGCCGGGTGATCTTTGCCAAGGTTCGCCAGGAACCGGACCTGACGGAACCACATCCACAGGAACTTGTCCGCCCGGAGGAGGCTTCAGAAACCCCGCAAACCCTGGAGAGTGTCTGGAAAGCAGCGGCACTACTGGTCATGGGCATCTGGGGCGGCAAGTTGATATTTGCCGGTATCGCTGGCAACTCCACCGGGAATAGCTGGCTGCACTTGGTGAATCTTCCTTTCCACGAAGCCGGACACTTGTTTTTTCGTCCCCTGGGCGGTTTCATGACCTCCCTCGGCGGAACCCTGGGACAGTTACTGGTTCCGCTGGTGTGCATGGCGACGTTACTACTGAAAACCCGCGACCCCTTCGGTGGAGCGGTTTGTCTGTGGTGGCTCGGGGAGAGTTTTCTCGACATTGCACCGTACATCAATGATGCACGGGCCGGGCGGCTGCCTCTGCTAGGGGGAAATTTCGGCCATTCGTCTCCCTATGGTTTTCACGACTGGGAGTATTTGCTGACCGAAACGGGGCTGCTTCGCTTCGACCATGCCCTGGCGAAATTCGCCCATGGTTTCGGCACATTGTTGATGACACTAGCGCTAGCATGGGGCGTGTGGCTCTTGGTCGCCGGATATCAAAAGCGGGAAATGCCCTAGTAGTCAAGCCTGGAGAATTCGCCTTTGTCCGTCCGCTCGGAGAGGGCCTTTAAGCAAACCGGACAATCAACAGAGAAACCGAGATAGACTCGCCCACAAGGGAAGTAACTGTGGATCAGGCTTAGCAAATGGGTAATTCACTTTGCTGAGAACTCTGGGGATGCCCCAAATTGTGGAGACATCCTACCCAGCGAAACGACCATCCAACGTCCTATCACCCATCCCGCAACTGCAATTCCTGTTTCTCCAGCAGCAACATTCGATCCCGCAATTCAGCGGCTTTTTCAAAATCCAACTCCCCGGCGGCCTGCAGCATCTCGATCTTGATGCGGGCGATCTCTGCGCGTAGTTCCTTCGGCGTGTGCCACTCGGCCTCTTCTTCGGCGATCATCGCCAAATCCGCATAGTCCTTTTCGGAAATATCCTCGAGAATGGAGTGAATTGCTTTTTTGATGGTCTGCGGGGTAATGCCGTGCTCTTCGTTGTAAGCCAACTGCACCACGCGACGCCGTGCCGTTTCATCGATGCAGGCCTGCATGGAGCGGGTAATCTTATCGCCGTACATGATCACCCGACCGGCCACATTACGGGCCGCCCGACCGCAGGTCTGAATCAGCGACCGTTCCGAGCGCAGGAAGCCTTCTTTGTCGGCATCGAGGATAGTGACCAGAGATACTTCGGGGATGTCGAGGCCCTCGCGCAGCAGGTTGATGCCGATGAGCACATCGAAGACCCCTTTGCGTAGATCGCGAATGATCTCTATCCGCTCCATGGTGTGGATATCGGAATGGAGGTAACGAACTTTGATGCCGAGTTCTTTAAGGTAAGTGGTCAGCTCTTCGGACATGCGCTTGGTCAGGGTGGTGACCAGAACCCGCTCCCCAAGGGCGGTCGTGTTGCGGATCTCGTGGATCAGATCGTCGACCTGATCCTTTGCCGGGCGCACTTCTATGGGCGGATCGATAAGGCCCGTAGGACGGACGATCTGCTCAACCACCACACCTTCGGCCTTGGTCAGCTCGTAGTCGGCGGGGGTGGCCGAAACATAGACCGTCTGAATACCCTTGGCCTCGAACTCCTCGAACTTGAGAGGCCGGTTGTCCAAAGCGCTAGGCAGGCGGAAACCGTAGTTGACCAGGTTCTGCTTGCGGGAGCGGTCGCCCCGATACATGGCGCCGACCTGGGAGACGGAGACGTGGCTCTCGTCGATGAACAGCAGCGAGTCCTTGGGGAAGTAGTCGAAGAGGGTGGCCGGCGGCTGATCGGGCTGGCGGTTGCCGAGGAGCCGGGAATAGTTCTCGATCCCCTGGCAAAAGCCCATCTCTTCCATCATTTCGATGTCGAAGAGGGTGCGTTGCTCGATGCGTTGGGCCTCGACCAGCATGTTGCGCTCGCGAAAGTAGACGATGCGCTCCCGCAACTCTTCTTGGATCTCTTTGATGGCCCTATTGAGGGTAGGCCGGGTGGCGACGTAGTGACTGGCTGGAAAGATCGCGGTGCGTTCCAGGCGATCGGTTACCTTGCCGCGAATCGGGTCGATCTCGCTAATGGACTCGATCTCGTCGCCGAAAAACTCGATGCGCAGCGCACGCTTCTCTTCATAGGCGGGAAAAATCTCCACCGAATCGCCCCGCACCCGAAAGGTGCCGCGATGAAAGTCGACATCGTTGCGACTGTACTGAATATCCACCAGGCGCCGTAATAGATCGTTGCGATCCAGCTCTTGACCCACTTCGAGACGGATCAGCATGCCGAAGTAGGCTTCCGGCGAGCCGAGGCCATAGAAGCAGGAGACGGAGGCGACGATCAGCACATCGTCGCGGGAAAGCAGGCTGCGAGTAGCACTATGGCGCAGCTTGTCGATCTCCTCGTTGATGGAGGAGTCTTTTTCGATAAAGGTATCGGTGCTGGCAACGTAGGCTTCGGGCTGATAGTAGTCGTAGTAGGAGACAAAATACTCGACAGCGTTGTGGGGAAAGAATTCTTTGAACTCGCTGTAAAGCTGGGCGGCCAGTGTCTTGTTGTGGGCCAGCACCAGCGTGGGCCGCTGGGTCTGCTGGATGATGTGAGCCATGACAAAGGTTTTGCCCGTGCCGGTTGCGCCGAGCAGGGTTTGATGCTTGTAACCGGCCCGCACGCCGGCTACTAGTTTTTCAATGGCCTGGGGTTGATCG
>JAIOSZ010000240.1 GCA_021107335.1 Desulfuromonadaceae bacterium
AGGCTATGGTCGATTACAAATTCAACGAAGCGGCAGGAGACCTCTACGCCTTTACCTGGCATGAGATCTGTGACTGATATATCGAATTGCGCAAAGAGGATCTCTATGGTGATGACGCAGGGCGCCGCCAGGTGGCCCAGGCGGTACTCTTCACCGTGCTGGAGCAACTGTTACGCCTTCTGCACCCCATTATGCCCTTTATCACCGAAGAAATCTGGCAGGTTCTGCCCGGCGAGCGGCCGACCCCGTCAATTATGCAGGCCGCCTATACGGATGAAGGCGCCTGGCCGTCCAATCCGCAAGGTGCGGCGAAGATGGAACGGGTCATGGAGGTCATCAAGGGGGTTCGTAATATTCGCGGCGAAATGAATGTGGCGCCTGGCAAGCAGATTCCCGCTGTCTTTGACTGTAAAAGCCAAGCCGCCGTTGACATGGTGGCTGAGGGTGAAAGCTATATTCGTGCTCTGGCCAAACTCAACGATTTGCGCTTTGGCATGGCGGTCGAACACCCGGAAAAAGCGGCGACCCAGGTTGCCGGTGAGGTTGAGATCCTGCTTCCCCTTGCCGATCTGATCAATGTGGACGAAGAGAGGAAACGTCTGCAGAAGGAAATTTCCAAGGTCGAAAAAGATGTCTCCATGTTCAGCAAAAAGCTGGAAAATGAGGCCTTTCTGGCCAAGGCTCCTCCAGAAATCCTGGAAAAGAATCGTAAGAAATTACAGGACGCTCGAGAAAAACGAGCTATTCTGCAGGAAAGTTTAAACAAGATCTCTTGCTGACGGCCTGCGGCGAAGGCGAAGATGGGCTTCGCCGCCCCATGGGGAACTCTCGGATTTTATTTACCAGGCCGATGGAAACGGTTCCTTTCCTTTTCATCGGCCTGGTTTTTTGCTCGAGTAACCCGCGGGCCGGGGAAAGGTTACAAATTTTCGGCGACCGCTACTCATGCAGTGAGCCTTTAGGCCATTACAACCTCCTTAAGCCCTTCTGCTGGCGCCCGCTGTGTGGCCGCTTTCGCTCCTCGAAGCCGCTCATGGAAAGGGATTGACTCGCAAGGGCTTACCCGCATACATTACAGGTCTTTACCGTGGGGTTTTTCATCGCGTGTTATCGGCTTGCTTAATCCGGAATCCTCCGACTTTTTCCTGTGCTATTAATCATGACTCTTCGCAGCAAAACAGCCCTTCTAATGGCACTGGTTGTAGCCCTTGGTGTAGCTGCCAGCGGCTTTTTTTCCCTCTCCCTTTTTCATCGATCCCTGCGCCGATCTATTCTGCAGGGTGCTGAATCCCTCGCTAGTTCCAACGCTAAAACCATCGACCGTTATCTCGATGAGGCCTTACAGGATACCGAAGCAATCGCCGCCCAACTGCCTCGCCGTTTATTGCAGGGCAGGGACAACGCCGGTCTGGCAAACTATCTACGGCAACAAAAAAAACTCTTCCCGAAATTCGAAAATGGTCTATTCATCCTCACTCCCCCGGGGGATCTGTTCGCCGACTATCCCGTACATTCTGAGCTGCATGGTAAAAACTTTGCCTTTCGAGAATATTATCAACGAGCTATGCAGGAACGGCGTGTCGTTATCGGTAAACCTTATGTCTCTGCTCGCACAGGTCAGCTGGTTCTTACCTTTACCGCTCCTTTGTGGGGCCAGGACAAAGAGCTGCTTGGCTTGCTCAGTTGTTCCGTTCAGCTGGCTTCTCCCCGTGCCTTGGGCGGCATCACTCAACGCCGTTTTGGTGACACCGGCTATGTTTATGTGTATGACAGCTCTCGGTTGATGATTCTTCACCCCCAGGCGCAGCGCATTGGCAAGCGGGATGTCCCCGTCGGTGCCAATCTTCTCTATGATCGAGCCCTGCAGGGATTCGAGGGGGCCGGCGAAACGGTCAACTCTCTGGGGGTGGCCATGCTGGTGGCCTTTAGCCGCATCGAAGGACTGGACTGGGTGGTGGCTGCACAACTGCCTGCCGCCGAGGCCTTTGCCCCCCTGCGAATGGCTAAAATAAAAGGTCTGTGGGTGTTGCTGGCCAGTGCCGCACTTGCGGCGGGGATTGGAGCGCTGGCTATCCGCCGGGTGACATTGCCCCTAGCTCGATTACAGCAGGCCGCTGAGCAACTCAGCGTTGACGCGCCGGAAGTCGTTTTTTCCGCTACTGGTAATCCGGATGAGACCTTAGCGGACTTGGAACGAACCTATGCCGGCGGGGAGATCGGTGGTTTGGCTAAAACCCTGCGAGAGCAACAGCAGCGACTGGCTAAAAGTCTCGGGGCGCTGCGGGATGCGGCCCAGAATTGGGAACAGACCTTTAATTCGGTGCGGGATGCGATTTTTGTGGTCGATAAGAAATACCGCATTCAGCGGCTTAACCGAGCCGCTCGCGAGCTTTTTCAGTTGCCGGGGGATGAAGCCATCGGCACCCCCTGCTACCGCTTGATTCATGGCAGCGACCAGCCTCCTGATTTCTGCCCCGGGCGTTTGACCCTAGCCAGTGGTCGCCCCGGGCAGGTGGAGCTGACTGATTCGTGCTTGCCCGGAGTGTTCGAGGAAACCACCACAATGCTTCACGAGGGTGGCGATGGCGAGCCGGCCGTGGTGCATCTGCTTAAGGATCTCACGCAATTAAAGGCCAGCGAGGCGCAGGTTAAACGCTTGGCTTATTATGACTCCCTGACCGGGTTGCCCAATCGGGCCCTGTTCATGGATCGACTTGTCGCTTCCTTGAACGCTTGTCGCGATGGGGAGCGACCGGCGGCGGTTTTGTTTGTCGATCTGGACCAGTTCAAGGGGGTCAACGATACGCTGGGGCATTCGGCCGGAGATCAGCTGCTGCAGGTCGTTGCCCGACGTCTCGAGGGTTGCTTAAGGCAGAGTGATGTGGTGGCGCGCTTCGGCGGCGACGAATTCGTTATCAGCGTGTCTAATCTAGGCCCAGAAGGCCAGGTGGGGGAGATTGCCGGCAAGCTGCTCAAGGTGTTGGCCCAGCCTATGGAACTAGGCGGAGAGCATATCAACTGTTCCGCCAGTATCGGCATTGCCCTTTTTCCCCAGGATGGGAAAGATGCTGAAACACTGATCAAACATGCCGATGTGGCCATGTATCAGACCAAGGCCATGGGCCGTAACGGATTCCAGTTTTTTTCCGAGGAGATGGAGCGACAGGCTCGGGAGAACCGACGTTTAGCCCAGGTGGAGGATCACGGGGAGGGAGAGGTCAGCCGTTAGCTGACGCCTCGACCGCTGTTTAAAACCTGCTGCAGGTAGCTGCGTATCTGGGCGCTGTCCGTCATGGTCAGCGCCATTTTTGCAGTCTTTTCTGCGGTATTCAGGGATAGGTCGCGTAAAAACGCTTTGATGCGGGGAATGAAGGGGGCTGCCATGGAAAATTCGCGGATGCCCATGCCGAGCAGGATTAGAAAGTGGGCCGGGTCAGTGGCCATTTCTCCGCACAAACAGAGCCCGATTTGTTGTTGCCGCGACACCTCGGTTACCTCATGCAAAACCTGCAATACCGCGGGATGCAAGGGATCGTAATACTTGTTGACTAGCGGGTTGTTACGGTCAGCCGCCAGCATATATTGAATCAGGTCGTTGGTTCCCAAGGCAAAAAAGTCGACATGTTTGGCCAGTTGCCTTGCCATGGTAACGGCTGCCGGCACCTCGATCATTACCCCGACAGGAACCTTCTCGACAAACTTTATCCCTTCGGCGGACAGGTTGTGGCGTGCCTCGACCATGACTTCCTGGCAGGCGCGGATCTCTTCCATACCGCTGATCATGGGGAACAACAGCTTGACTGGACCGTGGCAGGCGGCCATCAGGATGGCTTCGATCTGAGTGCGGAAGATATCCCGGTTGTCGAGGGACACCCGTACCGAGCGCCAGCCCATAAAAGGGTTCTCCTCGGGAGGAGGACTGAAATAGGGAAGCCCCTTGTCGCCGCCGATATCGAGGGTACGAATAGTGACCGGTTGGCCGTCAAACCCTTTGACTACCCGCGCGTACAGACGGTACTGTTCGTCTCGGGTAGGGAATTCGCCGCGGATCATGTAGGGGAACTCGGTGCGGTAGAGGCCGACTCCCTCAGCACCATTGCGCTGGGCGACGGCCATATCACTGACCAGACCGATGTTGGCCCGCAGCACCACCGGTGTACCGTCTTGAGTGACGGCGGGAAGGTGGGCGAATTCCTCCAGACGGTGCGATTCATGCCGCGCTTCTTCTTCCAGGCGGTTGTATTCCTCAATGATCGCCGTTGGCGGAGACGCGTAAAGGCAGCCTGAGTTGGCATCGAGGATCAACGCTTCTTCCGGGGCAATACGAGTTAAGAGGCCTTTGACACCAACCAGAGCTGGAATGCCGAGAGACTTGGCCATGATTACAGCGTGGGAGTTCTTTTCTCCCGATTCGGTTACGATGCCAAGAATCTGTTCATGGTCGAGGGCCGCCATGTCCGAAGGCAGCACTTCTTTGGCGATCAAAATACCGGGATGTTTCAGGTGCAGAACCTGATCTTCGCGGCCGCTCAAATTGGCCGCCAGACGTCGGCCGATATCCTTCATGTCTGCGGCACGTTCGCGCAGATAGGGGTCATCCATGCGTTCAAAGGCACCGATATAGTGGTCAACGGCCTTCTTTAGGGCGTAGGCCGCACAATGACGCTGCTCGATCTGCTGCTGAATGCGTTGCAGAAAGGCTCGGTCCTCTAAAATCATCAGATGGGTATGAAAGATCGATGCATCGTCCGTTGAAAGACGTTCTGCCACCCGTTTTTCAAGGAAGATTGTTTGGATGCGGGTCTTTTCCAGGGCCTGTTCAATGCGCTGGAGTTCTTCTTCAGGATCGACCTGATCTTCATCGAGAAAATCTGCAAAACCGCCACTATCCACCATGACATGAGCCGGTCCCGAGGCCAGCCCCGGATAGGCTACCGTGCCCCGTAAAGGGCCTTCCTGACTAATGGGCGAGGCCTCAGAGGCAGGTTGCTGGTCCTGACGACTTTCTTCCAGGGCCAGGGCAAAAGTTTGAGCTTCCTGTTCTTTTTGATGAATAAAGTCGAGCAGTCGGGCATTGATGACGATGTAAGCAACTTGAAAAGCAATGGCTGACAGGGTGCTGGTTTCTGCAGTGGTAAAACTGCGTGGTTCAAGGTTCTGAATGACCAGTACGCCAATGGGTTTTTTGCGGTCCAGCAGTGGAATGCCAAGAAAGGAATGAAATTGCTCTTCGCCTGTTTCTTGAAAGTAACGGTAACTGGGGTGATCCTGGGCCTCTTCTGTGGCCACCATTCGGCCTTCTTCCACAACCAGGCCGGTGAGACCTTCTCCCCGTTCCATGGTAACCTGGCCCACCGATTCGCTTGACAGACCGCGGGTGGCACAAAGGCGCAGGGTCGTTTCATTATCATCAAGCAGGTAGATGGAACAGACATCCGCTTCGGTACGGCGGGCGACCAGGGCGACGATATTGTTCAATGTCTCATCCAGGTCGTGGGACTGTAAAATCAGGGTGCTGATGTCTTCGAGAGTGGTGACCCCAAGTTTTTTGCGGGATAATTTGGTCATGGCTCCAGTGGGTGCGTTAGCGTGAAATGAAACGAAACTTAGGCGGCTTTATGATAACCAAAGCCGGAACATTTGGCGACCCCAAAAAGCAGATTTAGTGCCGAAAATGCCCGACTTCCAAGCTGAAGTGGCAGGCGGAAAGATGACCACCGCCCACATCGAGCAGTGAAGGAGCCTGTTCGCGGCAGAGATCCTGGGCATAGGGGCAGCGAGGATGAAAATGGCAACCGCTTGGAGGAGCGAGGGGCGAGGGAGGTTCCCCCTGTAGTAGACGTCGTGTGCGGCGGCGGGTTGGATCGGGAATCGGCACAGCATTGAGTAGTGCTTCGCTATAGGGATGGCGCGGGGCGCGGTAAATAGCTGCGGCGTCAGCCAGTTCGACAATCCGGCCTAAGTACATAACCGCTACCCGGTCGCTGATATGTTCGACCACCGACAAATCGTGGGCGATAAACAGGTAGGTTAATTCAAATTCTTCCTGCACGTCCTGTAGCAGGTTGACTACCTGTGCCTGAATGGAAAGGTCGAGGGCCGAAACCGGTTCATCGGCGACAATCAAACTGGGGCGTACAGCTAGAGCGCGAGCGATGCCGATGCGTTGCCGTTGGCCTCCGGAAAATTCATGAGGATAACGATTGATGTGTTCCTCGTGCAGGCCGACGACCTGCAGTAGCCGTCGCACCTCTTGGCGCAGGGCTTGACCTTTGGCCAGCCGGTGTATGCGCAGAGGCTCACCGACAATATCGCCGATGCGTTGACGGGGGTTGAGGGAGGCGTAGGGATCTTGAAAGATCATCTGCATTTCACGCCGCAGTTCGCGCATGGAGCGGGCCGAGCGGTGCAGGATGTTTTCGCCGCGAAACAAGACCTCTCCCGAATCGGGTTCCAGCAGTCGAAGCAGGGCCTTGCCGGTGGTCGACTTGCCACAGCCCGATTCGCCGACTAGTCCAAGGGTTTCTCCGCGGTGTAAGGTAAAAGAGACCCCGTCTACCGCTTTGAGAACTCGGCGTCTCCCACCAAGAGGTCCGGGGGAGGATAAATATGATTTTGTAAGATCTCGGACCTCAAGCAGCGGTTCCATTTAATCCCTCCAGCAGCGCACAAAGTGGTTCGGTTCGATTTCAACCAATGGTGGCAGCTTGTTGCGTACCGGGGCGAAAGGGCGCGCGAGACGATCGAGAAAAGACTGGCTCGCAATTGTTTCATTTGTTCTGGTGCTGTGAGTAATAGTCGGCAGTCGGCGACGTTTATCGCCCAGGCGTGGGATGCAGGCCAGCAGTCCTTGAGTATAGGGATGGGTCGGATTGCGGAATAAGTTAGTTGTTGGAGCATACTCCACGATCAGACCGGCGTTCATGATCGCTACTTTATCGGCTGTTTCGGCCACGATGCCCAAATCGTGAGTAATCAGCAGGGTGGCCATACGCCGTTGGTCCTTCAGCTTTTCCAGTAGGTCCATGATCTGGGCTTGAATGGTGACGTCCAGAGCGGTGGTCGGTTCGTCGGCGATGAGCAGGTCAGGATCGCAGGCCAGAGCCATGGCGATGACAATACGTTGGCGCATGCCACCAGAAAGCTGATGAGGATACTCCTGGAGGCGCAGATGGGGGTCGCCAATACCGACCTGCAGCAGCAAATCCGCGGCACCGGTCAAGGCGTCCTGCCGACTGGCCGCCCGATGCAGGCGAAGCACTTCGGCGATCTGTTCACCGATGGTCAACACAGGATTGAGGGCGGTCATCGGCTCCTGAAAGACCATGGAGATGCGGTTGCCGCGGATGCGGCGCATCTCGTTGGGTGGCAGGCGACGCAAATCCTCGCCCTGAAACAACAGCTCTCCTTCGACCACCCGGCCCGGCGGCTGAACCAGCCGCAACAGTGATAGGGCGGTGACTGACTTGCCGCAACCCGACTCTCCGACCAGGGCCAGGGTTTCCCCCCGGTCGATGGTGAATTCAAGGCCGCGCACCGCCTTGACCAGGCCGGCGGTGGTGAAAAAATAGGTCATCAGGTTGCGGACGTCGAGCAGCGGGCTCATGCGGAATCCTTGGCAGGTGTGGGCGCGAATAAATCTACATGGAATCAGGATGTCGGTCAAGCTGACCTTTAACGGCTGTTCCTGGTACCAAGGAACAGAAGTCCGTGCTAGAATTGTCGTCAATTAGGTCATTCTATCTTTAGCATAGGCTACCGGTAAAACTTGTGCGGGTTTATTCGGTACCGCTGAAGCAATATAATCCTCACAGGCTGTTATAAACCAGCCATTCGGTACGCCCCGAGTCAATTCTGGTTGTCTATTTATGCCCTGCAAACCGTTCTGCGTCAGGCGATAGGTGGCAGAATAGACCGACCTGTCGCTAGAACCTTGGAGAATATATGTCACGTTGGGTTGATCTACATCTGCATAGCACCTGTTCCGACGGGGCTCTGACCCCCGCGGAGGTGGTATGCAAGGCGGCCAAGGCCGGTCTGGCCGCCGTCGCCATTGCCGATCACGATAATGTCGACGGGATCGATGCGGCACTGGCTGCGGGCCAACGCTGCGGCGTTGAAGTGTTGTCTGCAGTGGAGCTATCGGTAGTCTGGCAAGAGTATCAGGATATTCACTTGCTCGGCTATTGTTTCGATCCTCATCATGCAGAGCTGTGTGCTTCTCTGGCGGCATTTCGTGACTTTCGTAACAGCCGCAATGAACAGATAGTGATACGTATCAACCAACGTCTGGCCACCGAAGGGCGTTTACCCCTGGATTTCGCGGCTATTCAGCAGCGAGCCGGCGGAACCCTTGGTCGGCCGCATATCGCCCTGGAACTTATGGCGCAGGGTTACGCCCGCAATAAAGATGAGGCTTTCGACCGCTATCTGGTGCCTTGCAATGTGGCCAAGCAATATTTTCCCCTCAAGGAGGCCATCGCTCTTATTCAGCGGGCTGGGGGAGTCACTTCCTTGGCCCATCCCACTTATATTAGTCGGGACAGGCCGGTGCTGGTTAAATTGCTCGATGATTTTGTCGACTGTGGTCTGGAAGGTATCGAGGTATACAGTAATCAAGCCAGTAATGACGATATCGACTGGTTCTTAAGCGAGGCCAATCGCCGGAAACTGCTGGTAACAGGAGGGACCGACTATCATGGAGGACATCAGGAGGAACTGGTGATTGGCGGTTTGCGAGGTAATCTGCGGATCCCTTATCGCTGTGTTGAGGCCTTGCAGGTCGCTGCTGCCCGGCGTCAGACCAGGGATTCGGGATCGGCTTGTCGGTCGTAGATGACGATCATGTCGCCTATGGGTTGCAGAGTGCAGATGGGTAACGGTTCGCCCTGCTGCCAGGTTTTGAGAATCCCCCTCTTTTCCTGGCCGCTGACCAATACGAGGATTTTGCGACATTGACTGAGGGCCGCGGCGCTCAGGGTGACCCGTTGGCTGGGCGCTTTGGGGGCGTGTAAAACTGGTTGTACTAGCGATTCTCCCAGGTGCGGTGCGCCCTGAAAGATACTGGCCGTGTGACCATCGCTGCCGAGACCGAGCAGAGCCAAGTCAAAGGGTAGGGCGTGACGCACCAGCGCCTCATACTGTTGCGCTGCCTCATAAGGGCCGAGTTCGGCGGGAATGGCATGGATGTTGACGGTCGGCATGTTCACTCGGTTCAGCCAGACCCTGGCTACCATGTCGCTGTTGCGTTGCGCGTTGCCAACGGGCAGGCAACGCTCGTCGCCAAAGTAGACCTGCCAGCAACTCCAATCGGTATCGACTTCGCTTAACAGCCGGTAGGTTCGTTCGGGAGTGCGCCCGCCCGCAAGAACTATGCGAAACTGGCCGCGTGCCGCAATCGCCTGCTTGGCGGCCCGCAGAACCACACGGCAGGCCCGAACCGCCACCTCCTCCTCATCGACTACCAGTTCCCAGCGAATAGCCTGCATGACCTGTTCCTCTTTACGCTTTAGGGGGGTAACTCTAGCGAATTGCGCCAAGAGCGGCACTTACCATCAAACAGTTTGTCGGCCTCCAGCGGTCCCCAGCTACCGGCTTTATATTCGGGCATTTCGTCTTTTTGCGCCGCCCAGCCTTGCAGCAGCGGGTCGACCACCTGCCAGGCGCTCTTTACCT
This sequence comes from Desulfuromonadaceae bacterium, assembly GCA_021107335.1. Classification (GTDB taxonomy): domain Bacteria; phylum Desulfobacterota; class Desulfuromonadia; order Desulfuromonadales; family Syntrophotaleaceae; genus Syntrophotalea_A. The sequence continues at coordinate 9,676 of JAIOSZ010000240.1, forward strand.
CCCGGTAACTCAGAAACAGAGAGCGATCACCCTGCATAATATCGAGCAGCAATTCCTCATAGGCGTCGTTGGCTACCTCGTCTGCGCGGCGATAACTGGCGTCGAGTCCGGTGCGGCGGGTGGCCATCTCCAGGCCCGGCGTTTTGACGGTCATCTCCACCCGCAGGCATTCGTTGGGCTGAATACCCATCAGCAGCCAGTTGGATGCCTCACACTGGATGTGGCTGGCGCGAAAGAATTGTTGCGGCGGATGCTTGAAACAGATGGATACCATCGATTGCTTTTCTGCCAGACGTTTACCGGTACGCAGGTAAAAGGGCACACCAGACCAGCGCCAGTTGTCGATATAGAGCTTTAGGGCGGCATAGGTTTCGGTACGGCTGTCGGCCGAAACTCCGGGCTCTTGCAGATAGGCTGGAACTGGCTTACCTGCAATGGTGCCGCTGCTATAGCGAGCCCGGACCGCACAACGGTCCAGATCCTCTGTGGCCAAAGGACGGATGGAGCGCAGCACCTTGAGTTTTTCGTCGTGCAGGGCCTCGGCGTCCATAGAAATGGGTGCTTCCATGGCGACGAAGGTCAGCAGTTGCAACAGGTGGCTCTGAATCATATCCCGCACAGCGCCGGCACTGTCATAAAAGCCAGCCCGGCTACCAACCCCCTGTGGTTCGGCATGGGTGATCTGTACATGGTCGATGTAATTACGATTCCACAGAGGTTCCATGAGCACGTTGCCAAAGCGAAAAACCAGAATGTTCTGCACCGTTCCCTTACCCAGATAGTGGTCGATGCGATAGATCTGCTCTTCGTCTAGAAAACGGCTCAGTCGATGTTGCAGCTCGGTGGCGCTGTGCAGGTCATAACCGAAGGGTTTTTCAAATACGATTCTTCGCCAGCCGTCTTCCTCCTGCAATAGGCCGGTGTCGCTTAAATGTTCGATAATCGGACCATAAGCGTTTGGACTGACGGCCATGTAAAAGATGATGTTGGCAGAAAAACGTTGCCGATCGTCCAGCAAGTTAGCGAGACCTTGATAGAGATCGGCCTCGCCAAGGTCGCCGCAAAAATATTCACTGCGCGCAATAAAGCGGCAGAAGGTTGTTTCGTCGAGTCCTCCTCGAGCCTTGTCGGCAATAGCTTGGCGTGCTTCCTGTTGCCATTGCAATGGTTGCCAGGGACGACGGCCCGAGGCGATGATCCGGGTCCCCGCGGGCAGGCGTCCAGCCGCTTCCAGATGGTAAAGGGCCGGCAGCAGTTTGTTGCGCGACAGGTCGCCGGTGGCGCCGAAGATGACGATGGTGCAAGGCTCTTTCATAACTCCATCCATTACTGCGCATAGAGGGGCATAAGCCCCTTACCAATCGCTGTGAAAGAAGGTTCCCCGTGGCGAATCGAGGCGTTCGTACTGATGGGCGCCGAATAAATCCCGTTGGGCCTGCAGCAGGTTAGCTGGCAACCGTGGACAGCGATAGCCGTCGTAGAAAGCCAGCCCTGCGGCCATGGCGGGCAGAGGGATAGTATGGCGGCTGCCGAGAACAATCGTCTGGCGCCAGTGGGCTTCACTTTGGCTAAGGGCGCCGCTGAAAAAATCGTCCAGCAGCAGATTTGTAAGATTTGGCTGTTTTTCGAAAGCGCTAGCGATATCGTCGAGAAATGCACTGCGAATAATGCAGCCGCCTCGCCAGGTCAGAGCGATATCACGATAGTTAAGATCCCAGTTGAAAGTTTCTGCGGCAGCTCGCAAGAGCATGAAACCCTGGGCGTAGGAGATTATTTTAGCGGCATAGAGAGCATCGTGAACAGCGGTAATAACGTCCTGTTCGGCCGCTGCGAAGGGTTTTCCTGAAGGCCCTAATTGTTGCGCCGCAACTTGCCGTTCTTGGTGACGGGCCGAGAGGGCACGGGCAAAGACCGCCGCAGCGATGAGGGTCAAGGGTACGCCGAGTTCCAGTGCGCTGGCCACGGTCCAGTTGCCCGTGCCCTTTTGGCCGGCGGCATCCAGAACCTTGTCGAGCAGGGGCTGGCCGTCTTTATCCTTGACCCCGAGTATCTGCCCGGTAATTTCGATCAGGTAAGAATCGAGAGGCCCTCGGTTCCATTCCTGAAAAATTGTTTGTAACTGCGTTGCCGAAAGACCTAGGCCGTCGTGTAGCAGCTGGTAGGCCTCGGCAATGAGCTGCATGTCGCCGTACTCGATGCCGTTATGAACCATCTTGACATAATGGCCGGCACCGCCTTCTCCCATCCAACGACAGCAGGGTTCACCCTTTACCTGTGCGGCAATGGCTTCAAAGATCGGTTGCAGTTCGGGCCAGGCGCTACGATGTCCACTCGGCATCAATGCCGGTCCATTTCGTGCCCCTTCCTCGCCGCCTGAGATGCCGCAACCGACAAAACGCAGTCCCTGTTCTTTGAGCTGGCTGCAGCGACGGGCCGTATCCTGATAATGGGAGTTGCCGCCGTCGATGACAATATCCCCTGCTGACAGCAGGGGAGTGATTTGATCAAGCAAGGCATCGACTGCCGCACCGGCTTTAACCATCAGCAGAATCTTGCGGGGCGGTTTGAGAGCCTCTACCAACTCTGTCAGAGAGGTGGTGCCGATGATGTTGCTTTCGGCGGCCGGTCCCTTTAAAAAGGCTGTCGTCTTGCTGGCGGTGCGATTGTAGACAGCGACAGAAAAGCCGCGGTCGCTGATATTGAGCGCCAGATTCTGACCCATGACGGCCAGACCGATGAGGCCGATATCCCCTTGAGGCATACAAGGTCCTTTTTAGTTACGGGGTAGTTTTGTCAGGGAGCAGCGTAGCTTCCCTCAACGAGGGTGTTCAGGTTTCCCGTTGCCGCCTTGGTCAGAAAATCCGTCAACTGCTCTGCACGCATCGGCTTAGCAAAGTAATAACCCTGCATGTCGTGGCAGCCATGTTGCCGCAGAAATACCAGTTGGTCAATAGTTTCGACACCTTCGGCGATCTGTTTCAGCCCCAGGCGAGAGCTCATGGCAATAATGGCTTGCACGATGGCGACATCATCAGGGTCTTGCGGAATGTCACGGACAAATTCCTGGGCGATCTTGATGCGATCAATGGGGACGTTCTTAAGATAGCTCAAGGACGAATAGCCGGTACCGAAATCGTCGATTGCGATCTGAATGCCCCGCTGCTGCAACTGTCCGAGGATCAGCGTCGCCGATTCTTTCTGATCCATAAAGACGCTTTCAGTTATTTCTAACTCTAGCAACCTAGGAGACAGGCCTGTTTCCTTGAGAATTTTGTCAATGAGTTCTACCAGGTTGGGTTGGCGAAGCTGACATACGGATAAATTGACCGCCAGTCTCAGCGGTGGCCGGTTCGCGCCCTGCCAGCTCACCGCCTGTTGACAGGCCGTGCGCAGAATCCATTCACCTAGAGGGCGGATCAAGCCGGTTTCTTCTGCAATAGGGATAAACTCAGAGGGAGGAATTAATCCAAGATTGTCGCTCTGCCAACGCACCAGGGCTTCGACACCGACTATTTGGCCGGAGCACAAATTGACTTGTGGTTGATAAACCAGATGGAACTCATCCCGGCGCAGGGCCCGGCGCATGTTGGCTTCGAGACGGTGACGGGCCATGGCTTTTTGCTGCATCTGTTTAGAGAAAAAATGGAAATCATTACGCCCATCCTGTTTTGCTTCGTACATGGCAATATCAGCGTGCTTAAGGAGGGTTTCGCTGTCTTCTCCGTCCCGCGGAAAGAGCGCGATGCCGGCACTGGCCGAGGTGAAAACCTCGCTTTCATTAAGTTCAAAGGGTTGCTCGGTTAAAATATCCAGTATCTTGTTGGCTACTTTGGCGGTGGCCAACTCGCTTTGCATGCCGGTTATCAACAGAACAAACTCGTCGCCGCCCCAGCGGGCCAAGGTATCGCATTTGCGCAGGGTCGATTGTAGACGAAGGGCGACTTGTTGCAATAACAGGTCGCCTTTCGCATGGCCGAGGGTATCGTTGGTCTGTTTGAAATTATCCAGGTCCAATAGCAGCACTGCTGCGAATTCCTCGCAGCGTCGTGCCTGGCTAAAGGCCAGCTCCATGTGATCAGCCAGCAGTGCCCGGTTGGGTAGTCCGGTCAGTTCATCAAAATAAGCTTGGCGCTGCACTTCCCGTTCACTGTGAAGTTTGTCGGTGATATCGACGAATGAGCCAGTCAGGCACAGGGGGACTCCATTCGGATCGGTGGCGACATGGGCCAGAACTTCGGCCGTAAAAAGGGAACCGTCCCGCCGGCGGGAGTTGATTTCACCTTGCCAGGAACCCTTGGTTCCAAGCTGCTGAATCACCGTTTGTACATCCTTTGGATTTTGGTACAAAAAGCTGAGGTCACGGCCCAGAATATCCTCTACATGATCGTAGCCCCACAGGTCGAGAAAAGCACGGTTGGCATAGGATAGCTGCCCTTCGAGGTTGGCCATGGCGAAAGGGGTGATCGAGCTGTCGATGGAATATTTGGCCAGGTGCAGGTCCTGCTGAGCTTGCTTCATGGCGGTGATGTCACGGTAGGTTTTTAGTACTGTTGCCGGCGCTCCTTTTTCGTCACGCAGGGCAACGTTGGCCGTATAATGAAGATGATGTATGCGGCCCTGCGGGTCGGTAATGCAGGTCTGCTTCTCATGGCTTTGGCCACCGGCAAAGGCTTGCAGTGCCGGACAGGCCCCGGGACACGGTTCGCTACGCTGGTGAAGAATTTCATAGCACTTTCTGCCGACCAAATCTTCGCCGTAGAGCCCCCTGGCGGGGGCATTAGCCCACAGTACCTTCCTCTGCGGATCCAGCATACACATGGGGTCGTTGATGCTGCCCAGTATGGCTTTGAGAGTTCTTTTGTGTTGTCGCAGGGCCTTGTGGGCCCGTCTTCGTTGTAACAGGGAGATCGTCAGCCATAAAGTCAGACCGGCAAAACTTGCGGCCAATACCACAGCTGCGAGCAGCTTCTGGCGCAGCGCTGCATTGACAGCCGCAGGTTCGTTAAGCAAGCTGCTGCCCGGGGGCAATTGGTCCCTTTCTATGCCGAAATGTTGCAGAGCCCGGTAATCGAACATGTAGACATTTGGGCTGGCTCGGGCTATCGGTATGTCCGTTGCCTGTTCACCGTGCAGAATACGCAGAGCCAGGGCGGCGGCTGATTCGCCTTGCTGGTCACCACTGACCACCAGCCCTCCAATAACCCCGGCCTTGATCTTGTCGTCGCCAAAGACGTAAACCGGCCCCTTGCTGTTGCCGCTGATAAGGGCATTGCTTTCGGCGACGGTATAGTAACGGCCTTCGGCTGCCTTAAAGAAGTTGCAATCTAAAACAATGGTTTCAGCGGGCAGGGAGGTCAGGGCCTTTTGCAATTGTGAGGTGTTGAGGCCGACCAGTTCGATGAAATTGATGCGGTCGCTAAACCGTGGGACGATCGCCCGCAAACGTTGCAGACGAGCAAGGGCCGTGGGGGTCCGGTCGCCGACCAGCGCGACATGACGCGTGTTAGAGTGGAGGGCTAGAGCAATCTCCAGTGTGCCGGCATAGTCATTTGCTTCGACCACCCCGGTGAAGTTTTTGTGGCCGGCCAGCCGCCCGTCGACGAAGTTATTGATGCCGCAAAACACCACGGGCACGTTGGGGAAGAGCTCGTCGCCGTAAGTGAGAAGAAAGTCGAGGGCATTGTCGTCGGAGCAAAGTATGACATCAAAGGTGCGTCCGGCGTACTTTTGACTGTAAAAGAGGCGCAGCTGCGGAAAGAGTTGAGCGGGAGTGTGGCGTTTGGTGTCCATTTCCTCGACGAACAGTTCGGCGTCGGGAAACTCACGGGTAAGGACCCCTTCCATGGACGTGGCGATGTTGCGGGTCCACTCGTAGCCACGGTGATAGGAGTGCAGCAACAGAATATTTCGTCCGGCCAGGGCTTCACCGGAAAAAAGTAGCAATGACAATAGCAGATATATAACTCTTTTCACCCTATCTCCTCTGGCTGGCAGATGTTGTGACAGAATTCTATGAGTTATATAGTACTGAAACTTTTTAAGGATGCCGGAAGATTTTTACATTCGTTGAGAAATACGCCAATTTTTTTTAATATGCGGCTCTAGGAGTCTGTCGGACGATTTTGCAGTCGGCTCATGGTAAGTTCGACAGCCTCCTAGGAAAGAGGTAGCTCGGCTGCTGAAGGTGGGTACAACAATCAGGACAACCGCCCCTGGTCCATGGCGATAATTACACTGCCAAGCCGTTGCGGTTGATCGGGCATGTGGGTGGCCTGAATAATGGTGATATCCCGCTCAATCAGGGTTGGAATTAGTGCATCGAAATTTTCAATGCTCTTTTTGTCCATGTTGGAGGTCGGTTCATCCATAAGCAGTACCTTGGGCTGCAGCAACAGGGCGCGGGCAATGGCCACCCGCTGCTGCTCACCGCCGGAGAGTTCCCGGGCGTTGCGCCGTCCGAAGCCGGATAGTCCGACCAAGTCCAGGGCTTCATGAATTCGCCGGTGTTGTTCGTCGCCATGAATGCCGCGAATCTTCAGACCGTAGGCGAGATTATAGCGAACACAGCGGTGAAAAAGGTAGGGCGACTGGTGGACCAGAGTGACCTGCTGGCGGACTTTCTGCAGCTCCCGTCGTTTCCAGGGAATCGCCTGCTCCTGAAAGAGCAGGCCACCGCTTGTAGGCTTCATCAGCAGTGCCAGAATCTGCAACAGAGTGCTCTTGCCGCAACCGTTGGGACCGACCAGGGAATAAATGCGTTTTGGCAGGAAGTCGAGCTCTTCGATATCGAGCACGACTTGACCGTTATAATTCTTTTGAATATTGCGGACCGACAGGATGGGCTTCACGGCTTACCTCTGCTGCAGCAGGTTGAGGAACAGATTGACCAGTAGTGCCACGGTCATGAGGAAAAGCCCGAGGGCCAGGCCGAAGGCGAATTCGCCTTTGCTGGTTTCGAGGGCGATGGCGG
>JAIOSZ010000135.1 GCA_021107335.1 Desulfuromonadaceae bacterium
GAAAAGCGTAACGGCAGGTATGCAGGGCCTCGGTCAGGTGGGAATGGATCGCGGGGCCGCTTTCTGTTTCGGGCTCGGGCTCGACCAGGGTCAGGCAGAGGCCTAGGCCGAGTATCCAGAGGCCGATCTGACCGACAAAGGGCAGCAGAGGCCAGGCGGCATACATGACCCCGGCAAAGAGAGCACCGGCGGCCTCGCCGGTCTGGGCGCAGCCGGTCATGCGCCCATCGAAGCGGGCATAGTGTTCTTCTTGACCTTGGGCGCGCAGGGTCTCAAAGAGCAGAGCGCTGTCCGAACCGCTGATGAAGGCCCAGGCACCGCCGAGAATAATTTCAGCCAGCAGTACTCCGGTAAAGGAATCGGCCAGGGTGTAGAGGCTCCAGCCACCGATGGCCAGCAGGCAGGCCAGAATCAGTGCGGTGCGGTAGCCCAAACGATCGCTCAGATAGCCTGAGGGATATTCAAAAATGACACTGGCTACCGAAAAGATCGCCTGCAGCAGCAGAATGTCGGTCAGGGTGAGACCGATTTGGTCCTTCCAGAACAGAGTGATGATCGCCATTGGAAAGAGGGTCATCTTGAGGAAGGAAAAGATATACAGTTTGGATATGTTTTTCTGCAGCGGCATGGCGTCGATGTTCCTGGAAATAACTCGTATCTATAATAAATCGAAAAAGCCGGTGGGCGGTTATCTGGCCGGCTGTCGTTAGGATATCAACTCCCGGGTGGTATTGCTACTCTGTACGGTTGCCCCTGCCTGAGTAACTTTTCATTCTATTGTTGCGTTGGTATGGCTGTGCTATGGTTCGGTTTGCGCCGAATTGAGTGGACAAGAGACCGAGGTCCGAATTTCACGCTTAGTCGTACGATAACGAAAATCCTTGCTAATTGGTTTTTTGCGACTTTGTCTGAGGTGGGGTTCCGGTTTTTGTTTTTGTTGTGAGGGTTCTGCTTTTTAGGGGGATTGCGGGTGGCCAAGCCGGTCGGATTACGCACCGAAATTATTTTTCATATCACCCTGTTGCTGGGGGCGGCTCTGCTGTTCGGCGGTTTTTTGATGCTCAAGGTGACCGAGCGGGAGTTGCTGAATCAGCGGCTGGATAACTTAACGGGGACCATGGAGGTCTTGGCTCTCTCCGTCGGGGAAACTCTAGTCGTGAAGGAACCCGAACCCAATCAGGAAATGCGTGTTGCGCGCCTGTTGCCCCTGTTGCCTGATGCCACCGCCTTGGGAGTTTGGAAGCTTAAGGGCGACACCTTGATACCGCTCTATCGCCATTCGACGGGTGATCGTTCACTGAGTTCCGGGCCCCGGTTGCAGGCCCTGCGTTTTATGGCTGAACCTCAGGAGCGCCTCGTCTATACCGGTGCTTGGCTGGCCTGGGGGGCATTGCCTGCCTGTTATCTGACTTCGACTGTACCCCTTTGGCAACGGGGCAAGCTGGTCGGTGTTTTGCAGGCTCAGTTTTCTCTAGATGAAGTGGCCCACCGAGTCCGTTCCTCCCTGAAGATTCTGCTCCTGTATGTAGTGCTTTACGGGTTGGTTCTGTTTCTGTTTGGTCTCTACCTGCTCAATCGCAATGTGGTGCGCCCCATCGGCTTACTCCTGGCTACGACCAAGCGGGTGGCTGCAGGGGATCTCGATCAGCAGGTCAGCGAAGCGGGCCCCCGGGAAATCGCTTCTCTGGCCAGTTCATTCAATGCCATGGTCGCGGCCTTACGGGAAAGCCGCCAGTACAGCGAAGAGCATATTCGCTCTTTGCAGCGGGCCAACGAAGAGCTGCAGCAGACTCGCAGTGAATTGCTGCGCTCGGAAAAAATGGCGACCGTCGGTCATCTTGCAGCCGGCATGGCCCATGAGGTGGGCAACCCTTTGGCAGCGGTGGTCGGTTATCTGGCGTTGCTCAAAATGGAATTGCCTGCCGGTCGCCAGCGGGAGATCGCCGAACATGCCGCGGTAGAGGTAGAGCGTATCGATCGCTTGGTTCGCGAACTGCTCGATTATGCTAAGCCGGGCGAAGAAATGGCCGACAACTTCGACCCGTTGACAGTTCTGCGGGAGGCTTTGGCGCTCCTCGACCACCAGGGGCTTTTTGCCAGGGTAAAGCTGGTCGATGCCTTGCCGCAACAATTACCCCGAGTGGTCATGATTCGCCATCGCCTGCTGCAGGTCTTTGTCAATCTGCTGGTCAACGCTCAAGACGCTCTGCCCGTCGAGGGTGAAATTCACTTGACCGGTGGTGAGACCGATGATTCGGTCTGGCTCAGTTTAGCCGACAATGGAGCCGGTATAGCCAAGCAGGACCTGCCGCATATCTTTGATCCTTTCTTTACCACCAAGGCACCCGGTAAGGGTTGCGGACTTGGGTTGGCGGTTTGCTATCGAGTGCTTGAGGAAGCGAATGGGCGCATCGAGGTGCAGTCCGAAGCCGGGCAGGGCAGCGTCTTTACCGTATATATGAAAAGGGAGGATGCTGGGCATGGGGTCTGAGAAGAAAAAAATTCTGATCGTTGATGACGAAACCTGCGTGCGGCACATGTTGCGCCTGGTCCTTGAAGGAGCGGGCTACCGGGTGACCGAAGCCGGCAGCGGGACGGAAGCCCTGCGGTTGCTACAGGACGAACCATTCGACATCATCCTGAGCGATATCCGCATGCCTGAACTGGATGGTCTCGACTTATTGCGTCAAATCAAACAGCTAGGCGTCGAAGGCATGGTGGTCATGATGAGCGCTTACGGTTCTATCGATACCGCCGTAGAATGTCTCAAAAAAGGTGCCTACGATTATATCTCCAAACCCTTTAAGCCCGACGAGGTGATTCTTACCTTGCGAAAAGCTGAAGAGCGGATTCGCCTGCAGCGAGAGAACGTAAAGTTGCGCTGGCAACTTTCCCAAAAAAAAGATAACCATTCCATCGTCTATCGCAGCAACGTGATGGAACGTTTGTTAGACCTAGTGTCGCGGGTCGCTGAAACCAACAGTTCGGTGCTGATTACCGGCGAAACCGGCACGGGCAAAGAATTGGTAGCGAGGGCTCTGCACCAGCAAAGCCCCCGATACAAAAAGCCCTTTGTGGCGGTCAACTGCGGGGCCATCGCTCCGTCCCTGGTTGAGAGTGAACTTTTTGGCCACGCTCGGGGTGCCTTTACCGGTGCGGTGCAACAGAAGGCCGGACTTTTTGAAGAGGCTTCTGGTGGCACACTATTCCTCGATGAGATTGGCGAATTCCCCATGGATTTGCAACCGAAGCTGCTGCGGGTTTTGCAAGAAGGGGAGGTGCGCCGTGTCGGTGAAACCCGATCCCGTAAGGTCGCCGTTCGGGTGTTGGCTGCCACCGCTCGTGATTTGCGGGAACTGGTAGCCAATGGCGATTTTCGCGACGATCTGTTTTTCCGCTTGGCCGTTGTAGAAATGCACATTCCGCCATTGCGGGAGGGGCGGGAGGATGTTGTGCTATTAGCAAAACATTTCGCTAATGGCATAGCGGCCAGTGAAGGTCGCTCCACACCGGAAATTACTCTGGCCGTCGAAGAGAGACTAGGTGATTATTCCTGGCCGGGTAATGTACGTGAGCTGGCAAACTTCATGGAAAGAACCATGATTTTCTCTCGCGGCGATGTCCTGGGTCTTGAGACCTTGCCGGGGGAAATCCGCCGTAAAAATAGGGGCGGGGAACAAAGTTTTTCTCTCAAACAGGCCGCTTTGCGATTGGAAAAGGAATATATCCACAAGGCATTGGCGGCAACGGGAGGCAATCGCACTCAGGCAGCAAAATTGCTGGAAATAAGTTTGCGTAAGCTGCTCTATAAAATAAAGGAGTATGGTCTCGAATAGCCGCGCAACTATTGCTGGCTGGTCATTCAAGCGCCCCTGAAAGGTTAAATTTCAACTCTTCTTCAACTCATATAACTAGAACGTACAGGCGGAACCTTAAGGTTCTGCCTTTTTTTGTGCTGTTAAACCAGATCGACGGCGTGCAAAAAGTGCGTGGCCTGAGGTGGCAATTTTTGCGGAGTATTGTTTTTCATGGTTTCGGTTTATCTAATTTCAGATAGTTATCTGATTTCCTGGCATGGCTCGAATTTTGCTGTAGACTAAGCTAGGGTCGTAAGTAGCTGAAAAGCAACAACTTATTAAGGGTTTGTCATGAGGAAAATTGTTGGTTCGAGCAAGGGGTTTACCCTGATTGAGGTGCTGGTGGCCATCACCATCTTCGCCATCGGTTTACTGGGCCTGGCCGGCATGCAGGTAACGGCAATCAAGGGGGGCAGCACTGCTCAGCGAGTAACGACAGCAGTGGCTCTGGCCGATGGTATCGTAGAAAACATTCAGTCTCGCGATGCCGGGGATGCAATGTTCGATAGCGCTGTCAGCTCAGCTGCCGAATGGCCCCAAGCCCTGGCGATCGGCGGTTACACAGCCACCTACACGGTGGCTGTCAATACCCCGGTAACCGGGCTAGCTCAAATCTTTGTTTCGGTCAGCGATGATACCTATGGTGGTCGCACCGTGACTCGCACAACCATCAAAAGAGCCCGCTAGGAGATGTCAGTGAAAAAGCAATTGCAGAGTAGAGGCTTCACGTTAGTTGAGCTCCTGGTGGTCTTGGTGATCATGGGTGTGGTCACCGGTGCCGTTTACACAACCTTTTTAAGCACGCAACGACAGGCCTATACTCAGGACGAAGTGGTTGAAGTGCAACAGAACCTGCGGGCGGCCCTCGATTATCTGGTGAAAGATATTCGCATGGCTCAATTTATGGCCCCTGCCGATGAAACCGCTCTGGTGACGGTACCTACGCAGATGCTGGTCGATAGTAATGGCGACGGGGCTTACGCCAATGATTTGGTCGATCGGCCGGTTCTGTCCCTGATCAGCGCTACTTCCATGCATGGTTATGCGCGGGTGACCGGAGTCGCTGTTAGTGGTTCTGTTCTTGAACTCGATGTTGCTCCCAATACTATGCAGCAGTTTGCCGATGACGATGTGGTTCGCGTTTTTCGGCCGGTCGATCTGAATCCTGTTACGAAGGTCTATCTCGTTACCGGTACGCCAAGCGGCGATCAAGTGGATTTAGATATTACCAGTGGCGGTTATACCGCAGGTGATGTCAGTTCCGGTGATCTTTTGGTGCGCATGCCTGCGGCTGCTACCGATGGCGATTTTCCTCTGCAGATCGATTATCAGTTGGTGGACGATCCGTCCACCGATATGAACATGAATCAACTGCAGCGCCGTGTTTTGGACCAAAATGGCAATACGGTGGAAGCCTTTCAATTGATCGCATCGAATATCTCTGGCCTGGCCCTGAACTACCTGGATGACGCGGGCAATACAACAACCGATCTGGCCGAGGTCGTGGCTATCCAGATCATCATGACCGCCCGGACCGATGCGACCAAGACTGCTAACAGCAATTTTCCCGGACCCAAGACACGGTACTTGTCGACCACGGTCAAAATCCACAATGGGGTGACGATATGACACCAAGATTCAAGTTGCGTGGAGATAGAATCAACTCGCAGGATGGTTTCGCCCTA
>JAIOSZ010000266.1 GCA_021107335.1 Desulfuromonadaceae bacterium
CGTCCTACAAGGCCTGGTGTTTTTTCAGGGGCGAAGGCATACATCTAATATGTCGAGGTCCTGAAAAAACGCCGTAGGACGGACTTTTTGCGACGCCATCACTATTTAGTTTGCGGTCAGGAACCATCACTATGGCTACGGAACATTACGACCTGATTGTCATTGGCGCAGGACTGTCCGAACAGATTGCCGCCACCTTGCTGGCCGGGCAAGGCTATCGTGTACTTTCGTTCCCCGCTACTTTTCAAGCCGAACAACAGACGTTAGCTTGTTGTCCGGCCCTGAATAAGCTACTGAAAAGCCTTAAGGGAGAGAATTACTTAAGAGACTCAATCGATTCCGTGCAGCTGGTTACAGACGACATTCGATTGCAACTGGGCGGGCCCCTGCCTTTGGCAGACGAACTCCGGCGTGAGTTCCCCGACCACCATGACTCCATGTTGGCTCTATTAGACCAACTCGACGCCTGGGGCTGCAAACTAAGTCTACTTCTTACCAGGACCGCCCCTAACTTTTCTCTGCTTCCTTTACGCCTTCTGGCTCTTTATCAGCGTCAGTTAAGCAACAATCTGCCTGCCCGCAAACTACAACAGCCTATTCTGCAGATATTAAGAACCCTCGGCGCTCCCAAACCTCAACAAACGCTAAACCAGTTGCTATCCGGAATTTGTTTGGTGACACCAGAAAGACTTTCCGTCGCCGAGGCTGCATTAAAATGGCATATTACCACTCGCCCTAGAAACATTATGATTGCAGAACTGTCTCAACTATTAACGGAGCGCTATGCTGCTAGCAGCGGTCAGAATATCCCACTGGATGAATTGGCCGCAATCAAACAAACCGGCAAGCATCCCACTGGAGTCCGCTTACTCAATGGAAAAGCCCTTAGCGCACGTCAGTTCTTGGTCGGCCCCTTACCCAAGCACATCAAACTAGATACCGCTCTGGCATCGACCATAGCCAAGCCTCCCTGTGAGCCGCGGCGCTGGATTCTTTCAGGCCTCCCCCTGCAGCGGCCGCCGATGCTGGCCCGGCAGGTCATCCTGGCCGGAAAACAGACCTTGAGCCTGACCTGGGATCATGAAAGCCCATTACCGGGGCAAGCCCTGCTTGAAGATGTCCGACCGGCAGCACTTAACACTCTTGACACAGAAACAGTTCTTCAGCAACTATCGTCCCTGTTGCCCTTTACCAATTTTGAGCTGACAGAAACAGGTTGTTCACCAAGAGAAATGGTCATGCACAACAGCTTCTGGCCACGGGGAGGGCTACCCAGGCCGGCAGCTTCCAACGTCTTGTTTTGTCACGCAGCCCATCTGCTGCCATCGCTCGGCGTCAACGCCGATGTGATACTTGGACAGGCCGCAGCCACCACCTTGCAAAAGCGGCTCGGCTAGCATATATGGTACTTTCAGTCATGGACTGACTGAAGCCCGTCAAACAAATGGAAACGGAAAAAGAAGTTGCAAAGGCCAGAAAAGCGTGCTAGAAATAACAGCTCTAAAATTCCAGGAGGTTTTCAAAATGGCAAGAGTTTGTGAGATATGTGGTAAGAGACCGACGACTGGCAATAATGTCAGTCACGCGCAGAACAAGACCCGGAAGGTATGGTATCCTAACCTCCAGAAAATAAGAGCGCTGCACAAAGGCAAGGTACAGTCTGTCAAGATCTGTACCCGCTGTCTGCGTTCCGGAGCCGTTACCAAGGCCTGATCGGGCTAAAACGGACCATACAGCTTAGGTATCAATAAAAAAGGGGGGAACTGATGTTCCCCCCTTTTTTATTGCCAAACATCTTGTGAACTGTCAAAAATACTGGGCTACGCCTTCAATCTCCAACAGAGCCTTTTTGGGCAAAGCTGCCACCTGAACCGTGGCCCGTGCCGGCGGTGCATCGGTGTGAAAAAAGCGCCCATAAATTTCATTGACGACGCCAAAGTCCTGCATGTCGACAAGGTAGATGGTGGTTTTAACCACCGCATCAAAACCCAGTCCAGCGGCCTTTAACACCGCACCGATATTATGCATGACTTGCTCGGCCTGGGCCGCAATCCCCCCTGGCACCAACTCACCGCTGGTAGAATCAATAGCGAGCTGGCCAGAAAAGAACAACCCGTCTCCAACCTTGACAGCTTGGGAATAGGGGCCGATCGCCGCTGGTGCGTCCGCTGCGGCAATAACCTGTTTTCTTGTCATAGCTCTCCCTCCACGACACTATCACTCAATGTCCATAATTTTGGCAACCATCGACACGATACACTTCAGCCTCGCATCCGCTCGACTCTATCGACCCCTTTGACCTGTCGCAAGGCCCTGGTTATACGATCGAGATGGGCTCGGTCCTGCAGGTCGATGGTAAAAACGATCTGGGCCTTGTTATCATCAGTGGTCTGCACGCTAGCCGAAATAATATTAGCTTCGCAGTTACTCACCTCACCACTGATGTTAGCTAGAATCCCTTTCTGATCGAGGCAAAAAACCCTCAACTTGACCAAATGGGAGGACTTCTTTTTAAGATCCCACTCCACCTCGATGCGCCGCTCGGGATCGCCCTGTAACACCCCAGGACAATCAGCCGAATGCACAGTGATCCCACGGCCACGGGTAATAAAACCGACCACCGAATCGCCCGGCAGAGGATTGCAACACTTGGCGTAGCGCACCATGATATCGTCGAGGCCTTGAATTTTTATCGCACTGGAAGGCTTTTTGTGTATTCTTTCCAGAACCTGGCCGATACGCCCCTTTTTCTTTGGCGCTTCGGGCGACCGTCGATCTTCTGGCACCACCCGCCCTACTACCTGCCCCAGGGAAAGCTTACCGTAACCAATCGCTGCCAACAGGTCGTCGCTGGCGTGATAGCCAAGCTCCTCCATTGCCGTCGTCATCTCCGCCGACTGCAGGGCCCGCTTCAGGCTCATGCCGTATTTACGTAATCTCTTTTCGAGAAGTTCCCGTCCGAGGACCAGACTCTTTTCATGCTGTTCCGTCTTGATCCACTGCCGTATCTTGCTGGCGGCTCTGGAGGTCTTGACAAACTTCAACCAGTCCTTGCTCGGCTGCTGGCTGGTGGCGGTTATGACCTCGACAATATCACCACTGTTCAATTCAGTCTTTAAAGGAACAAGCTTACCGTTAACCCGAGCCCCACTGCAGTGATTGCCCACATCAGTATGCACGCTGTAAGCAAAATCGATGGGTGTGGCCCCCCGCGGGAAAGCTTTAACGGTGCCCTTAGGAGTGAACACATAAACTTCATCGGAAAACAGGTCGTCATTGAGAGCCTCCAGCATGCCCAGCTCATTGCTGTCCTCTTGCTGTCCCCCGAGAAGCCGCCTCAGGGATCCTACCTGCTTTTCGGTCTCAGCGGCAGAGCCCTGCCCGGCCTGCTGCTCCTTGTATCGCCAGTGGGCGGCAATGCCCTCTTCGGCGATACGATGCATTTCCTCGGTACGAATCTGCACTTCCATGCGCTCGCCAAAGGGCCCGATAACAGTGGTATGCAGCGATTGATACATATTTGGCTTGGGCATGGCGACGAAGTCCTTGAACCGCCCAGAAACAGGTTTCCATGCCGCATGAATC
>JAIOSZ010000145.1 GCA_021107335.1 Desulfuromonadaceae bacterium
TCACCCGGCAGAGGGAAAAAACCCCGGCCGTGACTACCACCACCGCGTGCAGCAGGGCACTCACCGGTGTCGGCGCCACCATGGCGTCGGGCAGCCAGGTGTGCAGCGGCATGATCCCCGCCTTGGCGAAGCCGAACAGAAACAGCAGAAAGGTCACGGTGACCAGGGTTGTATCAGCTCCTGGCGGAAAGCTGCCGTGCATGATGCCGCTGACAGAGAAATCGAGGGTGCCGCACAGGACATAGGTCAGAGCCAGGGCCGGCAGCAGGAAGGCCTTGGAAGTGAACATCAGGTAGATGAGGTATTTTCGGCCGCCGTAATAGCCCCGTTCGTCCTGATGGTGCATGACCAGCGGATAGGTGAAGATGGAAATCATCTCGTAGCAGAGGTAGAGGGTGAAGAGGCTGCCGGACAGGGCGACCCCCAAGCCGGCGCCGACGGATAGGGCATAACAGCAGTAAAAACGGGTCTGGGCATGTTCCTTGAGGCCGCGCAAATAGCCGATGGAGTAGAGGGCGGCCGCGATCCAGAGGAAGGAGGAGGTGCCGGTGAACAGCATGCCGAGACCGTCCAGATGGAACTTCACCGCGATCCCCGGGTACAGGGTCACCAGCTCGTAGCTCCAGGTGCCGCCCGCCAGCACCTGAGGCAGCAGTGACAGAACGACCAGGAAGGTCAGCACCGCACCGGCGATGGAGAAGGTCTCCCGCAGGTTCGGTTTTCGCCCCGCCGCCATGACCAGCAGAGCTGTCGCCATGGGGATTAGCGGAGCTATAAGAAGTTTTGCGGATATCAGATTGTTCATGTTTTCCTGTGAAAAATCAGTTCACTTTTTAGCTGATTTCGATTTCGATGGGATAGCTGCTGATTGTATCGGGGTCGAAATCGCTATCGGGATCGGTATCGATCAGTCTTTCGATTCAACCCTTCAGATCCCGCACATCGCGGGGGTCAATGGACTGGTACTTGTGATAGACCATGAGAATCAGGCTGATGATCAACGCCGCCTCTGCCGCTGCCAGCCCCATGATGAACAGGGTAAAGATCTGGCCGACAGCCGGATCGGTGGCCAGAAAGCGATTGAAGGCCATGAAGTTGAGGCCGGCGCCGTTGAGAATGAATTCACTGGAGATCAGCATGCCGATGAAGGTGCGGTGCCGAATCATGCTGTAGATGCCGAACACCAGCATAAACAGGCCGACCAGTAGATAGGTTGTCAGTTGTTCGCTCGGCAGGATCATTCCCAATCCCCCCGGCCGATCCGCGCGATGGCCAGCGCCCCGAGGATGGCGGCGAGCAGAACCACCGATATCAGCTCGAAGGACAGGCAGAATTGGTGCAGCAGGTTTTCGCCCAGATGTTTCACCGAAAAATCGCCGACTCTGACGGCGGCCGGGGGCCATTGGGTGCCGACAATGGTCAGAATCAGCGGAATGGAGACAGCCAGGCAGGCGACGACGGCCAGGGGCTTGTTCCGTTTGACGGCGCCCAGCATTTCGGCCTCCTGCTCCGGCCTAGGGGCGGTCATGATGCCGAAGGCCAGGATGACGCAAATCGCGCCGATGCCGATAAGCAGCTGCATCAGGGCCAGGAACGGACTGCCAAGGTGATAGAAGAGCCCGGCCACGCCGGCCAGGGCCAAGGCCAGGCCGAGCACCGCATTCATCAGGTAGCGGGCGCGCAGGGAGGCGACGGCGCCGAAAAAAATGGCGGCGATAAACAGAAAAAACACGATTTCGGCTACGTAGCGGTAGAAGATCATGCTGTTTTCTCCACTTGTTCCAGCAAGTTGTAGTGGTAGGCCTCGCGGCTAAAGGCGGCCAGCTCGTACTCGTCGGAGAAATCGAGGGCCTGGGTCGGACAGCACTCGACGCAGATTCCGCACAGGCTGCAGCGGGTGAAGTCGAGGCGATAGGCGGTCAGGACCTTCTTTGTTGCTCCCTCCGGTTTTTCCCCCACCACGGTAATGCAGTTGGAGGGGCAGTTGCGCTCGCACACCATGCAGACGATACAGCGGTGGAGACCGGTTGACCGGTCCTGTATCAGCAGCGTATGGCCACGAAAGTTGGGGGTGATGGCGATCTTTTGCCGCGGGTAATGGACGGTGACGGCGGGGCTTAGCAGGGCGCGGAAGGTGACGCCGAGACCGACCAGGAGGCTTTTGGTGCCGATAAATAACAGGGAGAAATATTGTTTCATAGCCGCAGTGCTCATAATTTCACCACCACGGCCGTCACCAGCAGGTTGACTAGCGCAATGGGGGTCAGATACTTCCAGCAGAAATTCAGCAGCTGATCGAAACGGACCCGGGGGAAGGTCCAGCGGACCCAGATCATGATCAGTAGCAGGCTATAGACCTTGAGCAGGAACCAGACGGCCGCCGAATAGTCCATGAAGGGTAGTTGCGGCCCATGCCAGCCGCCGAGAAACAGGACCACGGCGATGGATCCGACAAAAAACATATTGGTATATTCGGCGAGGAAGAAAAAACTGAAGCGGATACCGCTGAATTCGGTGTGAAACCCGGCGGTCAGTTCGCTCTCCGCTTCCGGCAGGTCGAAGGGGGCGCGATGGGTTTCTGCCATGCCGGCGATAAAGTAGATGAGGAAGGCCACCGGTTGTTGAACGACATGCCAGATATGGTCCTGAGAGAGGACGATCTCCTGCATGTTGAAGGTGTGAGTCATCAGCACCACCGCCACCAGGGAGAGGAGCAAGGGGATTTCGTAGGCCACGCTCTGGGCCACCGAACGCACGGCGCCGAACAGGGAGTATTTGTTGTTGGAAACCCAGCCGGCGATCAGGGTCGCTACCATGTTCAGGGCCATGACGGCGACAATGAAAATGAGGCCGACGTCCAGATCGCGAACCTGGAGCTTCTGGCTCAGGGGCACCACAATGAAGGCGGCCCCGACGGGGACGAAGGCCAGCAGCGGCGCCAGGCGGAACAGGGGGCTGTTGGCGGCTTGCGGAATGATAAACTGTTTGCCGAGCAGTTTCACGGCGTCGGCCATCAGCTGCAGGATTCCGTGGGGCCCCACCTCCATGGGACCGGGCCGCAACTGAAAGCGGCCGGCGAGTTTTCGCTCCACATAGCCGAGGATCAGCGAATTCAGGAACACCAGGGCGATCACCACAACGGCGGTGAAGACCATGCGCAGCAATCCAGGGGGCAGCGGGATGGTGGTTCCCATAACGGTCACCTGTCGATTTCCGGAATGACCAGGTCCAGGGTGCCGAGCACCATTACCAGGTCGGAGAGGAGCACGTTGCGGGTCAGTTCCGACAATAGGCTCAGATTGGAGAAGGACGGCGTGCGGATCTTCAGGCGGTAGGGGGTCTCGCCGCCGTCGCTGATCAGGTAGTAGCTGAGCTCGCCCCTGGCAGTTTCCACGGCAAAGGAGGCGTCTCCCTGAGGCAGTTTCAGTTGGCGCGGCGTCTTGGCCAGGACCGGACCTTGCGGTAGTCGGTCGAGGGCCTGTTCGATGATCCGCAGGCTCTGTTCCATTTCCCGCATCCGCACCCGGTAGACCTCCAGACAGTCGCCGGTTTCGCCGACGGGAATTTCGAAGTCGAATTCGGGATAGACCGAATAGGGCTCGTTTTTGCGGATGTCGTAGCAAATGCCGGTACTGCGCAGGATCGGACCGGTGACGCCGTAGCGCATGGCCATGTCCGGGGTGAACTGGACGATGTCCTGCACCCGCTTAATGAAGATGATGTTGCCGGTGACCAGGTCTTCATAGAGTTTGAAACGGCTGCGCAGGCGCCGGATGAAGGCGTGGGTTTTTTCCACGAATGGTTCGTCGATATCGCGACTGACCCCGCCGACCCGAAAATAGCAGTAGGTGAGCCGCGAGCCGGTGACGTCCTCGAGGATGTCGAGAATCTGCTCGCGGTCGTCAAAGGTATACATGATGGGGGTGAAGGCCCCCAGGTCGAGGAGGAAGGCGCCGAGCCACAGCAGGTGGCTGGCGATCCGGTTCAGTTCCGAGGTGATCACTCGGATGTATTCGGCTCGCGGCGGTGCCTCGATACCGGTCATTCGCTCGATGAGGCCGATGAAGCCGTGGCTGCAGGGCAGCGCGCCAATATAATCGAGGCGCGCGGTGTAGGGCATGAACCCCTTCCAGGTCCTTGATTCGCCGAGCTTTTCCTGCATGCGATGGCCATAGCCGATCACCGGCTCCGCATCCCGCACATACTCGCCGTCCATCTCCAGTAGCACCCGCAAAACCCCGTGGGTGCTCGGGTGCTGAGGGCCCATGTTGAGGAAAAAACTCTGCTGCTGGTTGTCGGGGTTTGTGGTCATTGCCGGTGCTCCCCCTTCGGTTCCTTCGCGCCCGGTTCCGCGGTAGTCGAAGGCTTTGTGTCCTGTACTTCCTCGTCGGGTGCACGACGGATCTGATCCGCTGGCTTGAGCGCGCCTTCTTCTTTTAACAACGGCTTAAGGTCGGCCTCCTCCTCTGGCAGGAGCAGCAGTTCCAGGCCGGGGTGGCCGGTGAAGACGACCCCGAACATGTCCCGGGTTTCCCGCTCGTGCCAGTTGGCGCCGTCGAAAATGTTGGCGATGGAGGGCAGGGTGCCGTCGGCTGCGACAGTTGAACGGGCGAGAATCCGGCACGGCCGGGCAAAGCAGGCAAACTGATAGATGATTTCGATGGCGGGGGAGACGTGCACCGCGCTGACGAAAACCAGGTAAAATTCCCTTTGGCGCAGCAGTTCGGCGAAGGCTGGCACCTGGCCGGCCTGCAGCCGGGCTTCCAGATGATAGCCCTGTTGCCGGTAGTCGACCCGGTTTACCGCTGCCGGCAGGCGGCCCAGTTCGTTGATCAGGTGATCCGTTTTATTCATTGGTGAGCCTTGGGGTGAACATCATTTTTCTCGCAGAGACGCAGAGCAAATCAAAACATGAACGATTGATGGTGCTTGTCTCTGCGCCTCAGCGTCTCAAGTGAGCGAAGCGAACGGGCGCGAGATGGTTTTTTACTTATCCTTCCTCGGCGGGTTGTACTGGGGAAAGGGGTAGCGACTCCCAGCGATCTTCTCCTGCAGCTTGAGAATCCCTTCCAGAAGTCCCTCCGGCCGTGGCGGACAGCCGGGAACGTAGACATCCACCGGAATCAGCTTGTCCACGCCTTCCACCACGACGTAGTTCTCCTCGCCGGCAAAGGGCCCGCCGGAAATAGCGCAATTGCCCATGGCGATCACCCACTTGGGCGCCGCCATCTGTTCGTAAAGGGTGATCACAGCCGGTGCCATCTTGCGGTTTACCGTGCCAGCCACGATCAACAGATCGCATTGGCGGGGGGAGGGCCGAAAAACCTCTGCCCCGTAGCGGGCCATGTCAAAGCGGGCCATGCCCAGAGCCATCATTTCGATGGCGCAGCAGGCCAGGCCGAAGGTCAGCGGCCAGAGGGAATTAGCCCGGCAGAGATTGAAGAACTTATCCACCAGTTCCAGCTGCATCAGCGGTTGCTCCGTTGGGTCGGCGTGGTAGATGCCGGCTCGCTCCCGCTGCTTGGCCAGTTCGGCGTAGCTATGGGTCCTCAGTCGGCTTGGCCGTTTTTCTTCCACGAGAAAACTCCTTTTGCCCAGGCGTAGATGATGGCCAGGGAGAGGATGCCGACAAACAGGAACAGTTCGGTCACTCCACGCAGCCCGGAAACCGTGTCGTAGGCGGCAGCGACGGGAAACAGGAAGAGAATGTCCACGTCAAAAGCGAGAAACATCAAGGCATAGAGGTAATAACTGATATGAAAGCGGATCTCCCAGGCCGAGCCGTAGGGATCCATGCCGCACTCGTACGTTGCGCGGGTTTTTCCCTCGATGGCGCGCGGGCTGACCAGCCAGGAGATGGCCACCTGGCCCACGGCCGCCGCCAGTCCGACGAGCAGAAACACCAGGACGTACATGTAGTCGAGAAGATGCTGTTCGGTCATCACCGTGCCTATAAATGTAATATCTTCAAGATGATATTCTAGCGTAAAAGAAAAAGATTGCATGGGAACGGGCGTACTTTTCCTTGGAGGCGGTGAAATAATCGCAAGGAGGCCGCTAACGAGGCAAGGGGGCGCTGATAATGATCTGGTCAATGTTAGAATAGCGTTAAGGTTACATAAATGAGCTACCGGTTTTACGATTGATTATGCTATATGTAAAAAACACCTACTGGGGATAGGGCGCCGCGATGGGCCGCAATTGTCTTCAACAAGAAAGGAGTTGGTCATGGCTTTCGGTTTTGGTCGGGGAAAAGGTAAGGGGCCGGGACGTCGATCGGGGAAAGGCGGGCCAGGCGGAGACTGCATTTGCCCGAGCTGCGAGCTAACGTTGCCCCATGAACCTGGTAAACCTTGTTTTGAGCGGTTCTGCCCCGCTTGTGGTTCGCCCATGAGTCGTTCGTTTTGTGATAACAAGTTTCGAGAGTAGTTGATGACTGGGAACTCCTTTGAACAGAAAAACAAGCAGGCCCTACAACGGGGGCAGCGAGTGGCTCTGGCTGCTACCTTGGCTACCCTGCTGCTGGCGCTGCTCAAAGCCCTGGCTGGCTGGCATTATCGGGCACCGGTGCTGGTGGCCGACGCCTTTCACAGCGGCGCCGACCTGTTGGCCATCTTTGCCAGCTATTTTGGTCTCTGGTTGGCGGGGAAAAAAAAGAGTGCCCGCTTCCCTTATGGTTTATACAAGGCCGAAACCCTGATTACCCTGTTGGTTGGCGGTCTGATTGTTTGGGCTGGTATTGAACTGCTGATAGAGGGTTGGGCCAAGTTGCAGGGAGTGAGCGAATCGGTCAGCTTTCCCCTGGTACCACTTTTGGTCAGTGGTCTGTCGGTAGTCATCTCTCTCGGCATCGCTGTTAAGGAACGCCAAGTCGGCCGGGCCATCAACTCCCCATCGCTGCTGGCCAATGCTGGCGAATCTTTTCTCGATGTTGCCACCTCGGCAGTAGTCCTGGGCGGTCTGCTGCTCAGCTACTGGCGGTTACCCTATGTCGAAGGGGCGGTTATACTGCTCATTGCGCTGCTGGTCATCAAGCTCGGCGGCGCTAGTTGCTGGACCGCCTTTCTGTTGTTGCTCGACGCCAACCTTGATCCACAGTTGAGTTGCACCCTTGAGCAGCAGGTCAACGCCATTTATGGCGTGAAAGGCGAGAGTGAGGTCCGTATTCGCCAGGCTGGACCCTTTCACATGGTCGAATGCGTCATCTATACCCGTCCCACCCTATCCCTGTACCGCGCCCATGAACTGGCGGACCGAGCCGAACAGGCCATCGCCGCTCATTGCCCCCATGTCGAATCGGTTTTTGTGCATGTTGAACCTCTACGGGAAGAGCTCCGATCGGTCATCGTGCCGGTGGCAGAGATCAACGGTCTGCAGTCCCGGGTCCATGGCCATTTCGGCCGCGCCCCTTATTTTCTTTTATTGCGCCTCAACGAGCATGAGGTGGAAATCGAGGACTTTTATTTCAACGAGTTTCTCGACGAGCCGAAGTTTATCGGTCTCAAGGTCATAAAGGCGATTATCGCCTATCGCATTGATCTGCTCTTTACTTCTAGTATCGGCGAAATCTCTTTCTATATGCTGCGGGACAATTTCGTCGATATCTATGCTGCAGAGGAAGAGCAGACAGTGCAGGAAGTTATCGACCGGTTCCGCGCCGGCTCCCTGCAAGCCATTACGAAGCCGACCCATTCCATCGACCAGTCCCTGGTTGAGAAGCCGACCGAACACCGCTGAGAAAAGTCGTTGTTTATTAAGTAACTGGTGCTCTAGGGGTGGTTAAGGTTGTGACAGAAACGATTTAGCGGTAGAATGACGCCATTTTTCTGAAGGAGTTGACCCATGGTTAATAAAATGGTGCTTATCACCCTGATCGGCCCGGATCGCCCCGGTATTCTGGCGGCGGTTACTGGTTGTATCGCCGAAGGGGGAGCGCACATTCGCGATATTGAACAGAGCGTTACTCATACCCTGATGCTACTGTCCCTGCTGATCGATTTTACCACCGGCGAGAGCGATCAAAAGCCGTTGATCAAGGACCTGTTGTTTCTGGCCAAGGAACTCGGATTGCAGCTCGACTTCGAGGTGATTGAGGCGGAGGATTACGAAAAGTTACAGTCTTCCCGTTACGGCTATGTGCTGACCATGCTTGGCGATGGGGTCGATGCCGGTGCGGTGAATAAGGTTGCTGGTTTGCTCACCGATTACAGCATTAACATTGACCGTATCAACAAGTTGACTCGCGGTCAGTTGCGCTGTGTGGAGTTCTTTCTCAATGTGCCAAACAACACAGACCTTAAGGGCATGACCCGCCAGTTGCTGGCTGAGGGGGCTGGGCTCGGAATCGATATTGCGGTACAGAAGGAAAACCTTTACCGACGCGCCAAGCGGCTGGTGGTGCTGGATATGGATTCGACCCTGATTCAGATCGAGGTCATCGACGAACTGGCCCGCTTGGCCGGGGTCGGCGAGCAGGTGGCGGTTATCACCGAACGGGCGATGAACGGCGAACTGGACTTTCAACAGGCGCTACGGGAGCGAGTGAGTCTGTTGAAGGGGTTGCCCGCCGATGCTTTGGAGCAGGTCTATCGCGAGCTGCCCTTTACCCCCGGGGCCAAGAACCTGATTCGGATTCTGCGTAAACTCGGTTTCAGGACCGCCGTTATTTCCGGCGGATTTGATTTTTTCACCGATCGGCTTAAAGCCGAACTGGGTCTCGATTATGCCTATGCCAACGACCTGGAGATCGTTGACGGTGCGGTGACCGGGCAAGTGACTGGGGCCATTGTCGACGGCGAGCGCAAAGCCGAGTTGCTGGCTGAGATCGCCGAGCGGGAAGGGATCACCCTCAGCCAGGTGATTGCCATCGGTGACGGTGCGAATGACTTGCCGATGCTCGATCGGGCAGGCCTCGGCATCGCCTTCAACGCCAAGGCCCGAGTGCGGGAACAGGCCGACTATCACATCAATCAGGGCAGCCTCGATTCGATCCTCTATCTCCTCGGCATTGCCGAGTGGGAGATGGCGGAGCTGACCAAGTGAAGCTGCCGTCTCCCCTGCTCGAAGGGCGGCTGGTGCGGCGTTATCAACGCTTTCTAGCCGATGTCGAGCTTGCCGACGGCCGCGTGGTGACAGCACATACTCCCAATACCGGCAGCATGCGACAGTGCGCTGTTCCCGGTTATCGAGTCCTTATCTCTCAGGCCGACAATCCCAAACGCAAGCTCAAATTCACTCTAGAACTCATCGAGGTTAATGGTCATTGGGTCGATACTCATACCCACCGTACCAATCGGGTGGTGGAAGAAGGCTTGCGTCAGGGCTGGATCGCCGAACTGGAAGGTTATGAGGTGACTCCCGAGCATCGATTTGGCAATAGCCGTATCGACTTTCTGCTGGAAAATGACCAGCAAAAGGTGCTGGTCGAGGTGAAGAATGTTACCTTGATATGCGATGGACAGCAGGCCTGTTTTCCCGATGCGGTGACGGTCCGCGGCCAGAAACATCTGCGCGAGTTGATGGCGGCCAAGGCCGAGGGCTACCGGGCGGTCATCTTCTTTCTGGTACAGCGAGGCGAAGCGAGCAGCTTTGGTCCGGCCGATGACATCGATCCGGAATATGGGCGACTGTTACGTGAAGCAGTGGCGCAAGGGGTGGAGGCGTTGGCCTATCGCAGCCAAGTGTCCGTCGAGGCGAACCGGGTAACTAAACGGCTGCCGGTGGTGCTCGACTGAAAAGG
>JAIOSZ010000237.1 GCA_021107335.1 Desulfuromonadaceae bacterium
AAAGGCAGGGTATTTTTTCAACCGGTAGATTGTTGTTCCCCTTAATAATGAACAGGAGACGCAAATGAATTGGCAAAACATCAGATTAAGCGGCAAATTTGCCATCGGTTTTGGTTTGGTATTACTACTATTGTCACTCATTGCCGGGTGGTCGATTTTTGGGGTGGGTAGTATCGTAGACGATGCTAAAGAGGTGATTTCCGGCAATGCCTTGCGGGCGGAGATGATCCAGCGGGAGGTAGATCATCTCGAATGGGCCAATCAGGTTAACGCTCTGCTTACCAATGACCAGATCACCAAACTGGAGGTGGAGACCGATCCGCGTAAGTGCGGCTTCGGAAAGTGGTATTACGGCGAAGGCCGCAAACAAGCCGAAGCATTGGTACCGGAACTGAAAGGGGTATTGGCGCAGATCGAGGAACCCCATCGTCACCTGCACGAATCGGCCGTGACCATTGGTCAGACCTTTCGTCAGGCGGATCTTTCTTTGCCTAAGTTCCTTGCCGAAAAAGAGACCGACCATCTAGCTTGGGCCAATGCCATCCTGACCGTATTTGCTGCAAACAAGACCTCGATCAATGTGCAGACCGATTCCCACCGTTGCGGCCTGGGACTGTTCCTTAACAGCGACAAGGCCCGACTGGCCGCCGCCTCCGATCCTGAACTGGCGCGGCTGTTTCAAGCGATAAAAGCCCCCCACGAACGTCTGCATAAATCGGCAGTGGCGATCGAACGCAACCTGGCGGATCGCAACAAAGCCTATAAGATCTTCCAGAGTCAAACCTTACCGGCCCTGGCCGAAACTCAAACCCAACTACAGCAACTGAAACAGCGTGCCGAAGAGCTGGTCGATGGCATGCAGCAGGCCAGTACTATCTACGCCACCAAGACCATGCCTGCTCTGCAGCAGGTCAAAACCTTGCTCGGCAACGTAATCAAAAGCACTGCCGACAACATTATGACCGATGAAGAGATGCTGCACGCTGCCAGCAGCACCCGCACCGGCAATATTGTGCTGGGGGCCGTCGCCCTGCCCTTGGGTATCTTCTTTGCCTGGATAATCGCCAGAGGCATCATAGGGCCGCTGAAACGAAGTTGTGCCATGATCGAAGAGATGGAAAAGGGCCATCTCGACATGAGGCTCAACCTCACCCGCCAGGACGAAATCGGCCAGATGGCCCAAAGCATGGACCGCTTTGCCAACAGCCTGCAAAATGAAATGGTTGGCTCGTTGCAAAAGCTGGCGGCTAGCGACCTGACCTTCGAGGTCGTCCCAAGAGACGGCCAAGACGCCATTCGCGGTGCCCTGAATCAATTGGGCCAGGACCTCAACGGCCTGGTTTCAGAGCTCTACACCTCGGGAGAGCAGATCGCCAGTGGTTCCATGCAAGTCGCTGATGGAAGCCAATCCCTCTCACAGGGGGCCACAGAATCGGCTGCCTCAGTGGAGGAGATCACCGCCTCGATGACGGAACTGGCCTCGCAGACCAAGCAAAACGCGGAAAACGCCACCCAGGCCAACCAACTGGTCCTACAAGCCAAGGATGCGGCCGAAAAGGGCAATCACCAGATGCAGGATATGGTTGGAGCCATGGCCGAGATCAATGAAGCCGGAAAGAATATCTCCAAAATCATCAAGGTCATCGACGAGATCGCTTTTCAGACCAACCTGCTAGCCCTTAACGCCGCAGTGGAAGCGGCCCGCGCCGGACAACACGGCAAAGGCTTTGCAGTAGTGGCTGAAGAGGTGCGTAACCTGGCTGCGCGCAGCGCCCAGGCGGCCAAGGAAACGGCCGAGCTGATCGAAGGGTCCGTGCAAAAAACTGCCAACGGCACACAGATTGCGGGTCAGACGGAGAGTGCCCTGAAAGAAATCGTCACAGCGGTTATCAAAGCCACGGACCTGGTCAGCGAGATTGCCGCGGCCTCCAACGAACAGTCCCAAGGTATCGGCCAGATCAACCAAGGTCTGAATCAGATCGATCAGGTGACTCAGCAGAACACCGCCAATGCCGAAGAGAGCGCAGCAGCAGCCGAAGAACTATCGGGGCAGGCCGAGCAACTGCGGCAGATGCTGAGCCGCTTCAAGCTCAACGATCAGGTAAGCCTGCAGCGCAGCAATCCCGTCAAATCCGCTGACACGCCTGCATTCGTCGCCAGCCCTGCGCAAATATCGGCCGCTACGCAACAGCCCGTGCAGCCGACCATCGCCCTTGACGACAGTGAGTTTGGTAAATACTGATTATCACAAGTTTCAGGCATGAGATTTACAACCAAAAAAGGCAGCCGCTTGGCTGCCTTTTTTGGTTACACGAACATCTAAAGTTTAGCGTACGGCCACCTAAGCGTCCATTACACACCGGGGCCTTTAAAAACATGGCTAGCTGACCGATCACCTCTTCTCTGCTGGCTGGGCAGCCCCCTGAGGATACCGGTAAAGACGCCCCATAGAACAGCCGATACCGACCACCGAGAGGACACAGAAGAACAACATATCGCTCTGCATGCTACGCATAAAGGCAGGGATGGTCGCCGCCGAAACCGTGTGACCGTCCATGAATAGGGAAAAACTGAGGGTGACGATCACCATGCTGAAGGTCATACCTAAAGAACGCATGGTTCCTGTCAGACCGGAAGCCACCCCGAGATAGCGTTTATCGAGACTGCCCATAATCACACTGGTGTTGGGAGTGGAAAAGAAGGAGTAGCCCAGGCCCAGCAACAGCAGAGCGCCGGCCACCACCGTCAGCGGGGTATCGCTGCCGATGGTAGCCGCTAGCAGCAGACCGCAACAGCACAGAGCCATCCCCACCGTAGCGACCCGGGCGGCGGGAAACCGATCGGCCAGCCGCCCGCCAAGGGGGGCCAGCAGCATCTGCACCAGCGGCTGCAGCATAAGCAGCAAGCCAGCCTCTTGCGGGCTGAGCCCCTTAACGTACTGCAGGTAGAGACTCAGAAAGAATACCACGCCGAAGGTCGAACCATAGTTAATAAAAGCCGCAACGTTGCTCAGGGCAAAGATCCGGTTGCCGGTCAGCAGGCGGATATCGAGCACCGGATGGGAGCAGCGCCCCTCAAAAACCACGAACA
>JAIOSZ010000152.1 GCA_021107335.1 Desulfuromonadaceae bacterium
GTGACTTACTGCAGTGCACGCGTTGACCGGCGGAGTGGCTTGGAGTATGCTGCCGCCCTATGTTAATCTATGTAGTGTCAATTTTGTGTTAACCGGGAATTTTATCTATGTCTACGCCCTTACATCAGCAACAGAACCTTCGCACTATGATCCAATGTCCCACCTGCCAGCAGCCTACGTTGTGGCAGGATAACCCTCACCGCCCTTTCTGTAGCGATCGTTGTCGATTACTCGATCTCGGCTGCTGGGCGGATGAGGAATACCGGGTTCCGGCCGAGGACGGAGGAATAACTCCTGAGTCCCTGGAAAATTTCGAATAAACAACAAGATAGAAGGAATACCTCATGTATTATCTCACCATTCATACCCAGTTTGCGGCTGCTCACAACCTGTTGCATTATCAGGGGGACTGCGAAAACCTGCACGGACATAACTGGAAGGTCGAGGTCACTGTGACCGCTAGAGAGCTCGATAAGGCCGGACTGGGCGTCGATTTTAAGGTCCTGAAACGGGAAACCAATCGGCAACTCGATCTGCTCGATCATACGTATCTCAATGATCTTCCCGCCTTTCGTGAGCAGAGCCCCTCTTCTGAAAACATCGCCCGCTTTCTCTATGAAGAGTTACAAGGGGTCTTGAACGATGGCAACGTGGCTATCGACAAGGTGACGGTCTGGGAGTCGGATCATGCCTGTGCCAGCTATGTCGCAGACTAATGGCCAACTGATCGAGGTTTTTTCTTCCATTCAGGGGGAAGGTTTGCTGATTGGCTTGCGGCAGATATTTGTGCGTTTCGCCCTGTGTAATCTCGCTTGCCGCTATTGTGACACGCCCGTTGATATTGTGGATTCCTGCCGTGTAGAAACCGCTCCTGGTTCGGGAAGCTTTCTCGGTGTGCCTAATCCCATTTCCCTCGATGTGTTAGCACATACCGTTTCAGACTGGACTGGTCGTTTGCCTGGCGGGCATCATTCTATCAGTATCACCGGAGGTGAACCGCTAATGCAGGATCGGGTGCTGCAGGACTGGCTTCCGGTCTTGCGCAATCTGCTACCTATACATCTCTAAACCAATGGTACCTTGCCCGATGCCTTCGCACCCCTTGTTCCCCATGTTGATTGGGTCTCTATGGATATCAAGCTGGAGTCTCAGACCGGTGAGCCGACCCCCTGGCCCGTCCATGAGGAATTTCTTGCTCTGGCCTCGGAACGGGGTTGCTGCGTTAAATTAGTGGTGGGGACGGAAACGACAGTAGAAGAAGTGCGGCAGGCCGCCGAATTGGTGCATCGTAAGGCTCCTTCAGCTCCACTGATTCTGCAACCGATAACCATGGCAGGGCAGGTTGGTACAGCCGCAGCGCACCTGTTCCGCTTGCAGGAACAAGCGGCATGTATTCATGGCCTGGTGAAGGTTATCCCGCAGACCCATGCGTTTCTTGGCTTGTTGTAGCGGTCGTGGCCTGTTGTTTATTGCAGTCCACTATTTTCAAGGGTGGTGTACGCAAAAGCTTTTATCGCAGAGGGCGCCGAGAAAGACCAAACCCGTTTGTTTGATGTTCTTTTTGATCTCTGCGTTCTCTAGAGAGCAAAGCGAACGGGCGATGTAAACGCTTTTTTGCATATTTATTTCATGTAGGCCAAGCTACTAACTTGAACCAGGCAGATGGTCAGCCGTTGCATTGATTGGGAGGGAATCGTGATCATTGAAGAAATGACAATGCCGGAGTTTATTCGCGGCCTGGAAAAGACCCGCACCGTGCTGGTTCCCTTTGGTGCCACTGAGGAGCATGGTTCGCACCTGCCACTTAATACCGATACTCTGCATGCCGTTGAGGTAGGTCGTAAGCTGGCCGATCGGCGGTCAATTTTCGTCGCTCCGCCCGTTCCCTACGGGGTGTGTCGCTCGACTAGTCAACATCCTGGTACCCTATCGATCACCACTAGTACCCTGCGCTCCCTGGCTATCGACATTGTCAGCGCTCTCTATCGTCAGGGGTTACGCAATGTCATTTTGCTTACGGGGCACGCCGGAGGCACCCATACCGCGACCCTTATTGACGCCGGTGAAGCATTGCGAAAATCGCCGTACTGACCGAGTTTATGCTGGCGGCCAAGGAAGGGCGCGGTATCATCGAAACGGCGGATGACTCCCATGCCGGAGAGATAGAGACCTCTCGCATCCTATACTCCCATCCGCAGCTGGTTAAGGGCCAAGCCGAGCGGGAGTATCCAACTTTTCCCATGGGGATTTTGGTGCGGAATAAACGCCGCTTTTGGCCGGGCGGGGTGTGGGGTGATCCGACTCTGGCAACGAAGGATAAGGGCCGGCGTCTTGAGGAGCTGGTGGTCGATTCCCTCGACCGGTTTGTGACTAAGTTGGAGCAGTGGCAGGAATGATGGCGTCGCAAAAAGTCCGTCCTGCTGCGTTACGGCGTTTTTTCAGGACCTCGACATACTGGATGTATGCCTTCGTCTCTGAAAAAACACCAGGCCTTGTAGGACGAAATCTTTGCTTAGCCATCCTGTAGGTTTTTGCGAATGCATCAGGAATAGTCGAGGAAAGCTTTGCTACGGATGCTGGCCTATAGGGGGCGGAGGAATGCTGTCTGCGATGACCGCCCGGGGATGCTTTGGCCGGTGGTTAAAGGGGAGGGTATTTAATGCGCAGGGCCTTTTCGACGCAAGGCGGAACAAACCCGTCGATTTTTCCGCGCATGGACGAAACCTCTTTGACGATGGAGGAACTCAGGTAGCCGTAGTTAATTGAAGTCATCATGAACAAGGTTTCCATCTCGTTGTTCAAGGAATGGTTCATCTGAGCCAACTGGAATTCATTTTCGAAGTCGGACACGGCCCGCAGACCGCGCAACAATACCCGCGCTCCCTTGTCTTCCATGTAGTTGACTAGCAGACCGTCAAAGGTGTCAACCTCGATTTGAGGATAGTCTTGTAAGGTCTCGCGAATCAGCGCCAGCCGTTCATCGATATTGAACAGTGCCCGCTTGTTGACGTTTTGCGCCACAGCGATAATCAGTTTGTCAAAAATCTTTAGCCCCCGCAGGATAATATCGAGATGGCCGTTAGTGATGGGATCGAAGGAGCCGGGATATACGGCGATATTGTCGTTCATGTCTGGGGCTCCTCGCAATGACAACGGGTCAGCAGGCCGACTTGGCTGGCGCCATAACGGCGCTGGGCAATACACTGTAGGTGGCCGACGCGATCCGGCAGGGATTCTTTGCTGGATAGCTCTATGCACACTATACCATCTTCGGCCAGCAGGCTTAGATCGGAAATTTTTTCCAGGGTCGGTATGATCAGGCCCTTGTCGTAAGGCGGGTCGACAAAGATTAGATCGAAGGGGGCGCTGCCCTGGGTCAGGGCCAGCTTATCGATGACTTGGCCTCGGATCAGGCTGATTTTGTCCTGTAGTTGACAGGTGCTAGCGTTGTGCTCGATAAGGTTGGCGGCCTGCCTGCCATCATCGATAAGGGTTGCATGGCATGCGCCGCGGCTGAGAGCTTCTAGGGACAGGGCTCCGGAACCGGCATAAAGATCAAGGACACGCCGGTCTGAAAAATTGCCCAAGCGGCTGAACAGCATGCTGAATAGCGCTTCACGCACCCGGTCGCTGGTCGGGCGGATGGAATTGCCGTCAAAGGTTGCCAGCCGCTTACCTCGGGCGCTTCCACTGATGATACGCATGACTTTAACCTTACGAAAAAGTCAGAAAATTACCATGCCGGTGGCCTGCCGTCAAGAGGCCGAGGATATTGTGCTATCTCCGTAGGAGGGATTATGGAAAGACCTGATCTGGCAAGTTATGCAACTCGTAGTCTAGAAAGTCGCGGTCGTCGTCACCGGGAAGAGTTTAAGGATGTTCGCTCAGCTTTCGCCCGCGACCGGGACCGGATTATTCACTGTGCTGCTTTTCGGCGCCTTGAATACAAGACTCAGGTCTTCGTTAACCACGAGGGCGACTACTACCGGACCCGGTTGACCCATTCTTTGGAAGTGGCTCAGATTGCCCGAGGTATTGCTCGCCGCCTACTGTTAAATGAAGACCTGGTCGAAGCCTTGGCACTAGCACACGATCTGGGACATACCCCTTTTGGACATACGGGGGAAGAAGTGCTCAACCGACTGATGGAGAATTTTGGAGGTTTTGAGCATAACCGGCAGTCGTTACGTATCGTTGAGACTCTTGAGGAGCGTTACCCCACTTTTAACGGTCTCAATCTCAGTTGGGAAACCCGAGAGGGCATCATCAAGCATTCCTCGGAGTACGATCAGGCCGCTACGGCGGATCTTGTTGATTATTGCCCGGGCGAGCGGCCTTCGCTGGAGGCTCAACTCATCGATCTGGCCGATGAGATCGCCTATAATAACCACGATATCGATGATGGGCTCAAGGCAGGTCACATCAA
>JAIOSZ010000304.1 GCA_021107335.1 Desulfuromonadaceae bacterium
GACTGCGGGTCCGGTTGGCAATGCCGAGCCAGGAGGCGCCCGCCTGACACAATGAAACCAGCGCCGCCCGACAGGCCCCACCGGCCCCCATGAGCAGTATCCGTTTGCCCTCTGGACCAAACTGCAAATCGTCGGCCAGCGAATGTAAAAACCCCAGACCATCGGTGTTATAACCAATCAGCCGGCTCTGACGATTTACGATGGTATTGACCGCACCAATCAAGCGAGCCGCCGGATCGATATCATCCAGCAGGGAACAGACCGCCTCTTTGTGGGGAACGGTAACATTAACCCCCCATAGGCCCAGTGAACGGATTGCGTCAACAGCCTGCGGCAACTGTTCGGCCGGCACATGAAACGGCACATAAACCGCATCGATTCCAGCCTGCTGCAGAGCCTGGTTCTGCATCGCAGGAGACATGGAATGGGCCACCGGATCGCCGAAGATTCCCAATACTTTAGTTTTGCCCGTCAACTGCACGAACGTCCCTTTCTCTTTCCAATTATTTCGCTTGGCCTACTGACCACAATCGAGATAATCATGATATTGAATGATCGAGGCTTCAGAAAGAATCTGACGCGCGTTTTTGATATCCTCGCCGATAGCCTGCACCAACTGGTTTGAGTCGGCGAAACGTCTCTCGTCTCGCAATCGCTCGACAAAATAGACCCGCAAATCTTCGCCATAAAGCTGACCGTCAAAGTCTAGCAGATGCACTTCGATGCTCAATCCAGCAGCCTCAAAGGTCGGGTTATGGCCAACATTGAGGACCCCATCAGCGACCTCTGCGCCTCGCTTAACCTTCACCGCATAGACGCCGGGGCTGGGTAACAACTCTTTTTCTGTCTGCAGATTAGCCGTAGGAAAGCCGAGCTTATGCCCCCTCTTGAAACCGTGCACCACTCGACCTAGCAGAGTAAAGTTGCGCCCCAACAGTTCCGTCACCTGCTGCACCTGCCCTTCTTGGATCAACTGACGAATGCGGGTAGAGCTATAAACTTGGCCGGCGTCGCTGATTGGCTCGAGCACTTCCACGGCAAAGCCGAGGTATTCCCCCATGCGCTGCAGCAATTCAGCGTTGCCCTCGCGGCCTTTACCGAATAGATAGTCGTAACCAACCACCAGGTGTCGCATGCCGACCTTTTCTACCAATACTTCGCGTACGAAGCGGTGGGCCGGCAAATTAGCCATGGCCTGATCAAAGGGGGCACAGATGAGCACATCGATGCAGGAGGCTTCGATTAACACCTTTTTTTCCTGATAGGTGTTAAGCAACAAGGGGGCCCGGTCAGGCGCCAAAAACTTAAGAGGGTGCGGCTCAAAGGTATAGACAACTGCCGGACCACCAACCTCACGACTACGACCAACCACGCGCCGGAATATCTCACGATGACCGAGATGCACCCCATCAAAATTACCGATGGTGACCACGGCATCCTGTAAGGGTTCTTTCAATTCACTTAAATTGCTGATGATACGCATGAGGCAAGGCCCGTAATTCGCGATCTGTGAATGTACACTATTGATGAACTACTCACATATTAAGGTTTTTGAAGCAATTCAAAATCGATCTGCCGGCGATCGAGATCGACGTGGCGAAGGCGGACTGAAACCTCCATGCCGATCTGATAAATCTTACGCCGGCGCTCACCTAGCAGACGGTGCAGATGCTCTTCGTATTGATAATAATCGTCGTCCAAGCTAGCAACAGACACCAACCCCTCGACAAAGACCTGCTGCAATTCGACAAAAAAGCCAAAGGGCTGGACACCAGAGATGTTCCCCTGAAACTCTTCGCCCACCCGGTCCGCCATGAACTGACACTTTTTCAGGTCGATGATATCCCTCTCCGCTTCCATCGCTCGGCGTTCATTGACCGAACACTGCTCGGCAATGGCAGGCAATTGGCGCTGCCACCAGGAATCACGTTGAGGAGATTGTTTTTCTTTGGTCAACACTTCGCGCAGTATGCGATGGACCACCAGGTCGGGATAGCGGCGAATCGGTGACGTAAAATGGCAGTACAGCTCCGCGGCTAGACCGAAGTGACCAACATTTTCTGCATCATAACGCGCCTGCCTCATACTACGCAACAGCACCTGATTAACCATGCGCTCCTCGGGCATTCCAGCAACCTGAGATAATAGCGTTTGTAGCTGACGAGCCGTGTCGCTCTTGCCGTCGATCACCAGACCGTAGTTCAGATAGGCGACGAACTCCTGAAACGCCTGTAATTTTTCCAAATCGGGCGATTCATGGATACGAAACAGCAGCGGCACCTGCCGCTCATGCAAAAAAGCCGCAACGGCCTCGTTGGCAGCCAGCATAAACTCTTCGATGATTCGATGGTCCATATTGCGTTCTGCGCGTACGATCTCTTCCGGACGGCCGCGCAAACCCAACACCACTTCCGCTTCCGGCAAGTCAAAGTCTAGACTACCCCGACGCCGACGCATCACTGTAAGGTGCTTGGCCAGTTCTTCCATAACCTGAAAATGGCAAAGCAGTTGGTCCTGGTCAGCAACCTCTTGGCTCTGCCCGGCTTCGAGATGGTCCCGCACTTCCGTGTAGGTCAGACGCGCGTGGCTACGAATTACTGCCGAATAAAAGCGGCTATCCACCCGCTGACCGTCGGCATCGAACAACATTTCTGCGACCATCGCCAGGCGGTCCTGCTGAGGCTTTAAGGAACATATTTCGTTGCTCAACGATTCCGGCAACATAGGTATGCAATGGCCGGGGAAATAGACGCTGGTCGAACGCTCCAGGGCTTGCTGGTCGATGGGCGAGCCGGGAGCAACATAGAAACCGACATCGGCAATGGCCACCCACAGTCGAATCCTGCCCTGCTCTTCACGGCGCACGGCAACGGCATCATCAAAATCCATAGCCGTTTCGCCGTCAATAGTCACCAGCGGAAGTTCCCGCAGATCCTCTCGGCCCAGCCGGTCTTCCGGTCGCACCACCGTGGGTAGAGCGCTGGCGACGGCGAGTACATCC
>JAIOSZ010000077.1 GCA_021107335.1 Desulfuromonadaceae bacterium
CCCCACAGTAGGGTCAGGCCAAGGATCAACTGGATATTTTGGCTCATGGCATGAATACTCCAGAAATTTTCTGAAATCCGGCCTAAGCGGCCGTTGCGTAATTTGATTTCGATGAGTTTAAACCAAACACGCCCTTCCATGATCTGAGCTGAGCCATCACAGATGTGATGTAGCAGATAAAGGCCTATGAGAACATAACGTCCCATCGCTAAGTCACCGAACAACTTGAGGAACAAAGGCGGATAGCACAGCATCAGCATCACGGCTCCCAGAGCCTGGCCTCCTCCTACCAGGGCCATAGCTCGCACCAGCTTTTGCACCTGGGTATTCGTATCCGTGAAATTTTCAAGATAGTCGATAAAAGATGACACCTTGACGCTGCTGATAAAGGTGATGCCCGGATAAAAATATTTGGTCAATACACCGCGAACCGCAGCAACGTTGAACTCGGTTTGAGCCATGGTGAACATGGTGTAAAGCACTGCGCCTTCGAGGATGCTTTTCCCTACAGTGTAAGTCAGATTGCCCATCTCTCCATAACGATAATAGGGGCTTAGCCCCAAAGCATGGAACCAGAGGCCGGTTTTATGCACAACGTCTCGCCACAAAGGCTGGCGGCCATGGTGCAGGTTTGTTGTAGCTGTATTTAGGGGGTTTTCGGGCATAAGGTATCCTGATGCGTTTCACCAAAAAGAGGGAAAACTGATAAGGGTCCACCTTGATTTTCACAGTGCCCAGTATTCAACCGTTTATAAAAGAAGCCGGGCAGTGGAGGGAAAAGAGAGGTAATGGCCCGGGGTTTGGACAACCCCGGGCCGGTTAAGAAGAGAGTTACATTTCTTTCAACAGTTTAACCGTTTGGCGAGCCGCTTCTTCAGGAAGCAGGCCCGTGTTGGAAATACCGGAAAGAACTTTGGCCTGGTCATGATCGACAGTTCCTGCCTTGGCCCAAGTCGCGGGAGTCACTCTGGCCAGGTAGGCAGAGAAAGCATGGTGGCCGCTACCAGGGCGCTCACCGATGACGTGAACGATGGCTTTAGGCGCTTTACCGGTCTTGCTAAACAGGGTTTCGCCAGCTTTGTAGCCGACGCGGACGCGGCCGCCGGTCACGACGATGTTAGTGTCGGACAGGGTCAGACCCGCTTTTTGGCACTCCACCTTGAGTGCGGCCAGGTAAGGCATCAGGTGCCCTTCATCCATCAGCGCCTTGGAGTTCAGTCCGTCAGAAATGACCACCTGTACCTCGGGCGCTTTTTTGCCCCAGGAGGCAGCAAGCTTGCCTAAGGTAGCTACGGCAGCAGGGGACAGTTCTTCCCCAGAGGACGGTGCAGAAATGTAGTTTTCACGGTCGTGGGACTGGCTCTTGATAATCACGGCATTGGGGACAGAGCTAATGAATTCAGGAGAGAATTCTGTCCACAGGCTGATTTTGGCATCGTCATACAGGTCGTGGATGCGTTTGTTGGTAACGGGCTCCAGGTCCCAGATGTTTTCGCCGTAGCCTACGGCCAGGTCAACGCCGCGGCTGCGAACGTTTTCAATGGATTTCTGGCCTTCAGCATAGATTTGAGCGAAAGGACGATTGTCGCCTTTGGCTTGACGGAATTTGTAGTAAACCCAGGCGGGGTCGCCGAAGTAGGCGGTCGGCTTGCCGTTGGCGTCAATAATTTCAAGTTTCTTGTAAAAGTCCCACATCGCGTCGTTGACTTTGAATCCAAACTTTTCGCGCAGACGAACGTGGTCCTGATAACCGGTGGTCAGGTAGCTGAGCATCGGGTCGTTACGTGTGGGAAGGGCCATCAGATAAGCTGGGTTGGCCGGGGCGATCTGGTCTTGACACCACTCAAGGTCGTCGAGAGTGACAGGCATGTGCAGGGTCGAGCAAATGTCGAGCCCCAGTACCAAACCATGCAGTTTGCCCATGACGATGTCTTCTAAGCAGCAGCGTACCAGTTGCTCACGGGTCTTGAAAACCTCGGGACCTATGAAACCGGCCACATCGTTGAGGTGCAACCAGACTTCCTCGGGGGCAATGCCCCTGGCTTTGGCGACTTCTTGCTGCAAGGCGCGGGCAAAGCCGTACTTGCGGGATTC
Organism: Desulfuromonadaceae bacterium; assembly: GCA_021107335.1. GTDB lineage: Bacteria > Desulfobacterota > Desulfuromonadia > Desulfuromonadales > Syntrophotaleaceae > Syntrophotalea_A. The sequence continues at coordinate 2,095 of JAIOSZ010000077.1, forward strand.
GTGAACCACCATGTCAAAACCATGGCCGTGACCGTTGGTGAAGTCAGCGCCCTGTCCTGTTTCGAAATAGAGGCTGTAGGGGCCCGTACGCGCTTTGGCGTAGTCGAGCATTTTTTGCAGAGTTAGATCGAAGGTCTTGTTGGCGCTTTCGGTGCCAGCAAGGCTCTGAAACCAGATGGCGGTGGAACCTGGCTCTGCCTTTTCAGCAGCCGCCTGGCCGTCGATATGAGACAGAACACACCAGGGGACGGTGTTTTCGAGGCCGAAGGCAGTGACGATCTCTTTAAGGCCGTTTTCAACGCGCAGGGTAGCTTCAAGTTGGCTGTCGACGGGGTTGGTGCCGATAACGATGTCACCTACGGCATAAGAAAACCCGTCAAGGACCTGCATTTGGATGTCTTCCAGGCTATCCGTAGGGGAGTTTGGCTGAATACGGGCCCCCATGTAGCCTCTGGCACCGATGTTGGAACCGGGCAGGGAATTGAAAATTTTCTGGCCAACGCGGGTCAGTTCATCGTTGGACATCAGTTTAACAACCGCGCCGATCACGTCGCTGTGGAGGCCACCCATGACCGCCTTGATAGAGGCCTCTGGCTTGGTGAGTAGAAATTCCTTCAACTCGCCCATGGTCATGTCTTTGATTTTGTTGTATTTGGTTTGATCGGTGGTCTGATGGATCAACCTGTCTTGACCATCAACAAACAGCGAATTGTCGTTGATGTCTTTTATTTTTGTATTTGCCAACAATCTGCGGGCATTTTCTCGGGACCGGTCATTGGATGCGGCCACACCGATGGCCTCATCGCCTTCTTTAAAAGCATTGGCGGCACCAATAATTTGTTGATAGAGAGTATGGTCGAATTTGCCCTGAGTGCGGCTGACGTACTCCAGGACATCTTCACCGCGTTTAACCTTGCCGATGGTGACGGCCCCGGCCAGACTGGCCAGAAAGGTCATTACCAGAAGACCGGTAATGCCCACTACGAGTTTTCTTTTTTTTAACATTGATGTACCTCCCGTTTAGGTGGATTGGGATGTGACTCTTCCGACAGCGCACTATGATGTCGGCAAAGCATGTGTTTGTTGATGGCCGCGAGCCACCTTTGATGGCCAAAGTTGTCCCGCCCTCGCTTTACTGACGTTGTTGCTTTGCTTCTTCCCACATAGCGTTAAAGGCTTCCTCGGTTTCATCGCTAAGTACACGCCAGAGGGCAACGGTTTTGAAGTAGTCTTCATCGCCGACATGAAACATGGCTTTTTCTTCAGCGTTGAGGATGTCGCCCGTGTCGGCCATAACTGGGGATACGCCCTGGGATTTAACCACATCAGCCTGGCGAACAGGCTCGAGGGTGAAATTGATCCACTCTTCGGCTAACTCTTTGGTTAAACCTTTGGCGCCGGAACCGATATACCAGCAATCGATCCAGGCTGTTCCACCCTCTGCGGGGGTAGCAAGGCGCCAGTTGCCGCCCTTGATGTTGGCCTGCTGGGCGGCAAAACCCCAGGTGGTGGCGAGAGATAATTCCGGGAATTCATCCGGATTGGCACCGCCATCCCACAAGCTTTTGGCATTTTTGGCTAGTTCATTGAGTTTATTCTGAACTTTGGCCCGGTCAAGCCGGGTGATATCAAAAATATCTTCATAGCCATAACCTAGAGCCAAAGCCGAGATCCAGATGTTGACCTTTGGAAAGTTGTTGTTGACGGTGTACTGGCCGGCATGTTGAGGATTCCATAACGCGTTCCAGCTGGTCGGCGCGGCCGGTACCTTGTCTCGATTGTAAGCCAGCCCGTAGGGGCCGCAGTTGTAGGGGATACCGTAACGCACACCTTTATAGAAAGGTGTCTGGTCGTCGCGGAAGACCGGCATCATTTTGGCCAGGTTGGGAATGTTTTGCACATCCACCGGCTGCAGGTATTGCTGTCCTTCCAGATAAGAGAAGAAGCGGGGAATCTTGGGTAGTTCAATGGGGGGTGAGATTAAATCGGCCGTGTTGTTTTGTACCGCCAGGAAAAACTCGTCCTGATCGGTGGGGTTTTCAATGATCAGTTCAACGTCGACCTTGTACTTTTCTTTGACCAAGGCCTTGAAATCCGCTTCGTAGGGTTTGGCATAGCCAGCCCAGCAGTTGATGCGCAGGGTCACTTTCTCTGGCTTGTCTTGCTTCTGCTTACAGCCCGGGGTGACGATCAAAGCCATAGCGACCAGGCCGCCGGCCAAGGTGATAATGGTTTTCTTGAGAACTTTGTTCATGTGTTCCTCCTGTTGTGTTTACCTTGGCTACCGAGTTTAGCGACCTGGCTATGGAGCAGGTTCTTTGCAGATCGTCCGCCTACAGGGTCTGTTGCCAGCTTGAGCCGGAAAGAGAGGCGGGGAGGGTGGTTCCGTCCCCGCCTCATTCGGTGTCTGGCTGTTGGGCTCGGTATTCAGGAGCTCATATTAAAAGACGAAAGTCAGGTTCAATGCGCCTGCTGTTTCGGTATCAATGGCCGCTTTTGCGGCGCTGCTGATGCCTGAGGAGAAAATAAAGATTGGGCTGATGGTCAACTGGTCGGTCAAAGCGTAATCGAGGCTGGCGCTCAGCTCGTAATTGTGCCAGCCGGCAAAGTCGCCGACGGCATAATCGCAGTGTTGGTTGTACGATACTAAGGCAC
>JAIOSZ010000162.1 GCA_021107335.1 Desulfuromonadaceae bacterium
AACAAAATCTTGAGCTACCAGAGGTGGATTACGCCCTGCTCCACCGCCAGTGGTTGCAAGCCGTCACCCTTTTCGACGAGCTTCGCAACACCCTGGATAATCCGTATCTTGCAGAGCGCGCCCACGCGTCCGCCACAGACTTCCACGCTCGCCTGCTGCAACTTAGGGATGCCCTGGCCGAACGCCTGGCTGACAACCAAGACCTGCCCCGTAAATGGCAGTGGAAACTGCATAATCTCAAAGGGAATGCCGCTGTGCTGCTAGCCTATAGCGTGCTCTACCACGAAAAGGACGGCCGCAAAGCGGCGAAATTTCTGACCGATGCGTTGGAGGATTATAAGATCGCCATTCGCCAGGTGGATGAGGCAAGCCTTTCCTCCTATGAGAGAGCTCTGCCTCGTTGGAACCTGGAACTGATCGTCGCCGTCGGCGAATATCGCCGCCTCGGCCTGAGCGAAATCCCCTCTGCGGATATCACTCGGGTGCAGGAGCAACTACAAACCTACATCCCCGAGGCACCAGGCTTCTCACCCGGTGCGCCGGCCGAAACCCGGGTCGAAAAGTAGACGATACAATGGAATTTTCTCAGCCATTAGCCCTGTGGTTACTGATTCTACTGCCGGTGGGTCTTTTTGGGATCGCGGCCAACGAACGTTTTGTTCGCCAAGCACAACGGGTCTTTTTATTATCGGACTCCACCGCCCAGCAATGGCGACGCACCAGCCGAATAATTAGCGGTGGCCTTGCACTGCTGAGCCTGATCATTGCCCTGAGCGGTCCGCAGTTCTGGACAATGATCAACGACGACCCACACCATCATCTAAAATTGGCCGTTGGCATCGATGTCAGTAAATCGATGCTGGCAGAGGACGTATTGCTTGATGATCCTGCAGCCGATCCTTCGGCAATCGTCAATCGATTGAACACGGCCAGTCTCGTCGCCCTTCGTTTGTTCGAGGAGATGGCCGGCGGGCAGGCCAGCCTGTTCCTTTTCGCCCGAAATAGCATTGAAGTCGTCGCCCCGACCAGAGATCAGGGGTTCTTGCGCTACATGGTGCAACATACCCGACTGGCGGAAATGACCGAATCGGGCAGCGACCTGAAAATGGCTATGGCTACCGGAGCCGATCTGATTGGGGACCACAGCCAGACCGCCGGCGCCGTTATCTTGATCTCTGACGGAGAGGATACAGAAAACAGCCTGGATGAACTGAGCAACCAGGCCGAACTGATGAGCAGCAACGGGCTACCGGTCTATACCATCGGGATCGGCCAGCCCACGGATGTCTACATCCCCATTCACCGCCCCGGCGCCACCGCCATCGAAGGGTTCTATACCGATTCTGGCGGGCAGCACCTACGTACCCGTTTGCAACCAGCCAACCTGCAAATAACTGCCAGCAGCAGCGGTGGCCGCTATTTCGCCTTAAGTGATACCGAACCTCGACAGTTGGTTGACAGCCTGCTAAAACGAATCCCTCAGGCGGCTGAGTGGCCGATTGGTAGTTCCCGCAGCCGCGGACTTAAAGATATCGCCCCGCTGCTGATCGCCATGGGGCTAGTTTTTTACGTGGCCCACTGTCTTCTTTAACCCCCAATTGTGCCATTTTAGAACACCAGACATTGACCACCTGTTCCGAGTTGGGGCCAGCTAATACATGCATTATTCAAGCAACCCTTTAATTTCAAAAGAGGTTTTGAGACTACACGCCATAATCTTCTACCTTCTGCAGCGATGGCCCGATTCTTGTTAGTTAAAAGGGTGTTTTATAAGGTGTTGTACTTTTCTCTGGCTTTTGATATAACGCAGTTCTACAGTTTCAAAACACGCTTAAAAGTGTGATGTTTTTGCACTCTCAATCTCCGAGCCTGACAACCTACGAGGAAGGTCCCTATGGTTGCCAAGCCGACGGGTTCCGCTGGAAACAGCGGCGCCTCCCACCTTTGGAAAGGAGATTTTTCCTGGAACCGTTCCAAAAGCAACAACTTGGGAGGAAAAGAAAACAATGAACAGAATTTTCCGCGTCAACATGAAGGACCTGACCTGTAAGATCGAAGAAGTACCGGAAGCATGGGCCGGCCACGGTGGCCGTGGACTAACCTCCACCATCGTTGCAGCTGAAGTACCCCCCACCTGCCACCCCCTCGGTCCCAACAACAAGCTGGTTTTCGCTCCCGGCCTGCTGACCGGCACCCCGGCAGCTCAGTCCGGCCGCATGTCTTGTGGCGCCAAGAGCCCCCTGACCGGCGGCATCAAAGAGTCCAACTCCGGCGGTACCAGCGCTCAGCAATTCGCTAAGCTCGGCATCAAAGCCATGATCATCGAAGACAAGCCAGAAGCTGGCAAGTGGTACGAGCTGCACATCAACAACGACGGCGTCACCTTCCACGACGCTTCGGCCCTCAAAGGCCTGCAGAACTTTGACGTCATCGACGCCATGAACGCCAAGTACAGCACCAAAATTGGCGTATGCACCATCGGCATCCCCGGCGAAGAGCGCCTGATGGCGGCCAATATCTCCGTCAAAGACTCCGACCAAAAGATCCGCAGCCACGGCCGTGGTGGTCTCGGTGCCGTTATGGGCTCCAAGGGCATCAAGGTCATGACCATTGACGATTCCGCAGGCAAGAAAGTCGAAATCGCCGACCCAGACAAGTTCCGCGCAGCTGCCAAGATATTCGCCAAGGCCATGCTCGATCACCCGGTCACCGGCGAAGGTCTGCCCATCTACGGCACCAACGTTCTGATCAACATCCTCAACGAAGCTGGCGGCCTGCCGACCAAAAACTTCTTGTACGGCCAATGCGATCACCACGACAAGGTTTCCGGTGAAACCATGCACGACGTCATCGCTTCCCGTGGCGGCAGCACCAAGCACGGTTGCCACGCTGGTTGTATCATCCAGTGCTCCCAGGTATACGTTGACGAAAACAAAGAATATATCACTTCCGGTTTTGAGTATGAGACTGTCTGGGGCCTCGGCATCAACTGCATGATCGAAAGCCTTGACGACTGCGCTCGCATCGACAACGCCATGGACAACATCGGCATCGACTCCATCGAAGGCGCTGTACTTCTTGGCGTAGCCATAGAAGCTGGCGTACTCCCCTGGGGCGACGGCAAAGAAGCCCTTCGTCTCATGAACGAAGAAATCGGCAAGTGTACTCCTCTGGGCCGCATCCTCGGTAACGGCACCAAGTCTGTAGGCGACGCTTACGGTCTGACCCGTGTACCAGTTGTTAAGGGCCAGGGCATCCCAGCTTAC
>JAIOSZ010000039.1 GCA_021107335.1 Desulfuromonadaceae bacterium
CCGCGCAGCTCCTTGCTGTCGGCAAAGGGACCGATACCCGTAGCCACCCGAGCGGCCTGCCGCGAATCGATTCGCCCCGGAAGTCGCACTGGAATCTGCCGACGATGGCCGGAAGAGTCTATGACCAGCACCACAATTTCCACATCCGTTACCGCCAGGGGAGTGCCATTCACTACCTCGGCCAGCAGATAATTACGGCGATCAAGACCGAGCCGAACCTTAAGGTACTGCTGCGGGTTATCGGGCAGATCGAGGCGCACCAGCGAAGCAGCCGCTTCCTGCCCGGGCTGCGACCGGGATTCAGCAGCGGCGGCAAAGTACTGCTTGGCTTGTTCTCGGTCCCCCTGGGCCAGACTCGATTTGCCGAGGGCGTTAAGGGCCGGAGCCGTTGGCAGCAGCTTGGTGCTGTGTTCCAAGTCGGCCATGGCCTTATCCCGTTGGCCTAGCTCCTGAAACGCCAGACCCCGCTGCAGGTAATAGTGAAAATAGGCATTATTGCGCTCAACCGCCCGGTCGTAGTTAACCACCGCATCCTGATAACGCCCCTGTTTGAAGCGTACGTCGCCGCGCAGGGCATGAAACAACGCCTCCCGCGGCTCGGCAGCCAGAGCCTGTTGGGCCAACGTCAAAGCCTCAGCAGTTTGGCCAGCTTCCAGAGCCTTACGGCCCTTATCGTAAGCGGCATAGGCATCCCTGGCCTTAACCAACGGTGCAATCTGTTGCTGATAACGGTCCCGTCCGACCTCTCCACCAGCGGCCAGAGTGCTAGCGGTCTGGCGGTTGGCCTCGACACGCTCCTGTGATGGCGGATGACTAGAAAACAGACCTGCCAGCCAGTCGCTATTGCGCCCTTCGGAAAGGCGCACAAAAGTTTGTTGCAGATCGATCGCCGCCCTGGGATCGTAACCGGCGCGAGCCATATACTGCATACCGTAGTAGTCCGACTCCCGCTCCGCATCCCGGCCGTACTTCTGGGTAATCAGTCCGGCGCCGACGGTGGCACCTCCCACCGCCATCTGAGAGAATTCACTATTTTGCGAGGCGATCCCAGCAGCCAGAACCGCGCCCTGCAGTAAGATGCCCCGTTCCATACCCTTGGCGCTATGTCGAGCGGCAGCATGAACAATTTCGTGACCTAGCACCGCCGCCAACTCCGCTTCGCTGTTCAGCTCGGTCAGCAGGCCGCGGTTGATGGCGATCTTGCCGCCGGGCAAAGCCCAGGCGTTGGGGGTTGAATCGTTGATAACGCTAAATTCGTAAGGCAGCTTGCGGTCGCTGACCGCCGCCAGGCGCTGACCGACACCACTAACATAGGCATTAATCGCTGGCTCAGTGGTATAGTCCCCCCCCTGCATCTGGCGACTGGGCAGATACTGCTCCTTGCCGATACTAAGCTCAGTACTCTCAGGCACCAGACTCAGCTCCGTTTTTCCGGTGACCGGATTGACCGCACAGCCAGACAAAACGGCCGCGACCAACAGCAAACCAATAGACAGTCTTTTCAGCATGGCTCTACCTCGTTAGACAAAGGGCTAAACACCCGTTATAAGGTTTTTGCGAATGTATCAAATTTGCGTTCATTTACCCACAATAGCACTTAACACTGACCCCGAAAAGGTTGGGATATAATCTTCGGCAGTTTAGATCAAAACATATGGGCCGATCAGACGATTTTGCAGTCAGCACAGGGTAAGCTCGACAGGCGCCCAGGAGCCTGTCGAACTATACGGGCCAAAGCGAAAACTTGGATGATTGAGAACAAATTTTCGAGAATTTAAGAGCGAATAGCAGGGCTATTTGGCGAAAATTGTCGAGAATATGGGCCGATCAGCCGAATTTGCAGCTGGCTCATGGATAGCTCGACAGGCTCCTTACACAAAAAAAGCCCGTCCAATAAATGGACGGGCTTTTTACTTAACACAACCAATGGGGTCAAACAACCACATTGCGCCTACCGTCGGCACCTTAGGATTTGTGGACCTTTTTCGAAGCGCGCTTGGCAGCCGCAGGATGTTTCTTAACCGGGTTGCCCTTGTAGCCGCCTGGCTTACCCGCCGGACGCCGCTTGGGCGGCTTGCCCTGACGGGGCGAGCTGTCTGCACCGGTGTCAAGACTGAGCTGCAAGTGCTGACCACAGACCCACACCTGCTGCAGGTGACGGAACTTGGCTTCTGGCATATCTCCCGGTAGATCGACCAGGCTGAAATCGTGGAAGATTTTTATCTGGCCGATATCGCGATTACTGATATTCGCCTCGTTGGCGATAGCGCCGACAAGATGCCCAGGCACGACGCCATGGACCTTGCCAACCTCTACGCGGTAGCGGCGTAAGCCTTCATCACCCGTGCTACGTTGAGCACCAGAAGACCGTTGGCGACTTGCCGGCGTGGGCTCAACAAAGGTTTTTTCCTCAGGCATCAGCGGGCGGTCCTGCTGCAACAGGTAAGCCATAGCTGCAGCTATTCTGCGCGGCTCAACCTCATATTCCTGCTCGCATCGATCGACCAACTCTTCAAAAAAGGACAAATCCTCGCCCTGCATGGCATTCTGGATCTGCTCCTTGAACAGGCCAACCCGACGCTCGGTAATATCCTTGCGAGTCGGAAGATTCATCGGAGCGATCTTTTGCCGGGTCGCCTGCTCGATAGCAGACAGCATACGCCGCTCTCTTGGTGCTACGAACAAAATCGCCGTTCCCTCGCGCCCCGCCCGCCCGGTACGACCGATGCGATGAACGTAGGACTCGGTATCGTAGGGAATGTCATAGTTGACTACATGACTGACACGTTGCACATCAAGGCCCCGCGCCGCCACATCGGTGGCCACAACGATATCGAGACTGCCATTCTTGAGCCGCTCAACGGCTTTCTCCCGCAGACCCTGGGTCATGTCGCCATTCAGAGCCGCACTGGAAAATCCCCGAGCCTCAAGCTTTTCAGCCAATTCTACCGTGGCGATTTTGGTCCGAACAAAGATCAGCATCGCGTCGATCTCTTCGGCTTCCAGAATCCGCGTCAGAGCATCGAGCTTGGCTAATCCCTTGACCATCCAGTATCGCTGCTTGATGGTGGAAACTGTCGAAGTTTTGCTCTTAATCCGCACTTCGACAGGATCCCGCAGATACCTGCGGGCCACCCTTAACACGCCGGCGGGCATGGTGGCTGAAAACAAGGCGGTCTGGCGTTCCTGTGGGGTGTGCTGCAGAATCGCCTCCACATCGTCGATAAAGCCCATTTTGAGCATTTCGTCCGCCTCATCCACCACCACACAGGACAGACGATCTAACTTCAAAGTGCCACGGCGCAGGTGATCCTGGATACGCCCCGGGGTGCCGACCACGACATGGGCGCCGCGCTGCAACTGGCGCAGCTGCTGACCCATATTTTGACCGCCATAGACCGGCAGCACATTAAAGCCCTTCAGATGACGTGCATAGGCCTGCACCGCCTCAGCCACCTGCAGCGCCAACTCCCGAGTGGGTGTCAATACCAGCACCTGGGGATATTTTGCGGAAAGATCGAGACGACTCAACAATGGAAGGGCAAAAGCAGCCGTTTTACCGGTACCCGTCTGCGCCTGACCAAGCAAGTCACGACCCGCAAGTAACGGTGGAATACTTTGAGCCTGAATGGGTGAAGGAGTTTCGTAACCGACCTCATCGATAGCCCGGGCAATTTCCGGTGCAAGGGATAGATCGGCAAAGCTTGTAATTGTACGCGTTTCTTCAGTCATGAATAACCTGTTCGGAAAAAGCTCGGAAGGCCGGAGGAAAGCGAGCTATGTGAGGACGATATATGGAGTGTCTCCCCCCCTTGACCTTCTGAAGGGGTTGTTGAAAACTCCCAAAGATACCTTATTCTCCACAACAATACCAGAACTTTCACCAAGGGAGAGAATTATTTGAAACCACCACCCAGGAAAACCCGTTATTAGTCTTGTGGATAGAATAAAAAAAAGAGGTTAGCGATTACATCGCTAACCTCTTAAATTTTTATGGTGCCGAAGGGGAGACTCGAACTCCCACGTCCTTTCG
>JAIOSZ010000127.1 GCA_021107335.1 Desulfuromonadaceae bacterium
ACACCCATAGCTTCGGCGATTTCATCGACCTGCGGTTCGCGATTGAAACGATGGACCAATTCCCTGCTGATTTTGATAAATTTATTGATATCATCTGAAACATGGACCGGCAGTCGAATCGTGCGACTCTGATTGACTAGTGCTCGTTCAATAGACTGCCGAATCCACCAGGTGGCATAGGTGGAAAAACGACATTCCTTGCTCAGCTTAAAGCGTTCGACCGCTTTAATCAGGCCCATATTTCCTTCTTCGATCAAATCGAGAAAGGGCAACCCTCGATTCATGTAACGCTTGGCTATTTTTACCACCAGACGCAGGTTCGATTCGATCATATGATCGCGTGCGTCCATATCCCCTGAAGCGATGCGACGTGCTAGAGATCGCTCTTCTTCAGCGGTCAACAGCTTGGTCTTTTGGATTTCCTTGAGATAGAGCTTAATAGCATCGTCGCCGGAAGAAGAAACCTCCTTATCGGCCTTGTTTTTCTTCTTTTTCGATACCACAGCACTTTCTAACTCGTCGCTACCGGTCGTCTCTGCTTCTTCAGCCACGGGACTCCTGCCATTGGTTACTTCATCTTCGCCGTAATTGGATTGATGATCCGCCATAACTTCACACACCTCCAACGCTTGAATGGTAATTGCCATCGACTTTTAGGGTAAAAACGGCACGGGATTGACCGCTTCTTTGCCTCGCCGTATCTCAAAGTGCAAGCGAGCTTGACCTCCGGTAGGAGGACGCCCAGCCAAGGCAATTTTCTGCCCCTGGCTTACAAAACTGCCGGATTTGACAAGATTCGCCTGGTTGAACCCGTAAACTGTAAAGTAGGAATCGTCATGTTTTAAGATAATCAGATTACCAAACCCCGTAATGCCATCACCGCTATACGTTACTTTTCCAGCGGCCGCGGCTACAATGGCACTGCCGACTGGAGCGGCGACCTCAATCCCTTTGTTGGCATGGCTGCCTTTAGTCCCAAATTTTTTAAACACAGAACCTCTGACGGGCCAGATAAAGGTTCCTTTGGCCGCTTTATTTTTCACCCGCCTAGCTGATCGGGAGGTGTTAACAGCCACCGGCTTAGGAGCTCTAGCTGTTACAGAGGGTCTGACGATTCGGGCATTGGTAGTTTTTTTGGGTTTACTGGTAGGTAGTTTAACCGATGTTTTGCTTCTGGCAACCACTGTGGCGGGAACATATTTAATGGAACTGACGCCAGGAATAAAAAGACGCTGACCAACCTCTAGTTGGGAACGATCCGTCAATCGATTAATTCGGGCAACCTGATTCACATCTACCCGGTAAACTTGTCCGATACGATAGAGAGTTTGGCCTCGCTTAACGGTGTGATAAACTCCTTTGGGTGCGGCACAGCCAGGCGTAAACCATAGCCCCAAAATCGCTATCAACAGAGCACAGCGCAACAATCTAAACATCGTTCAGCGTCCTCTCCCGGCCGCAGGACCCTGATGCGATCCCGACTGAAATACGACCGTACTGTAGGGCGGTAATCATCGCAGTCCCGTAAAAAGGAGAAATCCTCCCAAAAGCAAAACCATGAAGGCTAAGGTCAATAGATTGAAATAACGATCGATACCTTCTTTTACCTTGTCACCAAAGGTATGAATTAGCCAGGCTATAAGAAAAAAACGCAAGCCCCGGCTGATCACAGAAGTTAAAACAAACAACGGAAAGTTTATCTCAAAAACCCCGGCACCAATGGTGAAAATTTTATAAGGCAGTGGAGTAAAGCCAGCGGTAAATATCACCCAAAAATCATAGGATGAAAACAACTGCTGAATTTGATTAAAGCCACCAGGCGAAAAACCTGGCACATACTGATAAAAAAACTCAGATGTCGCACCCCACAAGCTATAGCCGATGAGATAGCCGACCATACCACCAACCACCGATCCTATGGTAGTCAACAATGCAAAACGATAAGACCGAGCCGGCAGTGACAAACACAGAGCCAGCAACAGAATGTCCGGCGGCAGTGGGAAGAAAGACGACTCGGCAAATGCTAATAAAAACAGAACCGGAACCCCATAGGGGGTTTGAGCCCAGTGCAAAACCCAGTCGTAAAGGCGTCTCAATAAAAGCATTAACGGCCCTCTCCTTCGGACCAACCGTCCTTACCGATCAACGGCACAAATCGGCAATCAAGGAGATTTTCTTCTCTAAAATCTTCAAACCCATGACGAATAATCCGCTTAAGAACCTGACTACCACGGCCACCGACGGGAATGATCAGGCGACCACCAATGGTTAACTGTTCAAGATAATGCGGTGGTACCTGTGGCGCACCGGCGGTAACCACTATGCCGTCGAAAGGCGCTTCATTTTCCCAACCGATGGTTCCGTCACTCAACTTAATATTGACGTTTCGACATCCAATATCATCAAGTACCCTTCGGGCGCGCCTCGCCAAAGCCGGAATACGCTCGACGCTGTAGACGCGAGAAACGATCTGAGCCAAGATGGCGGTCTGATACCCGGAGCCAGTGCCAATTTCAAGAATCTTCTCTCCCCCTTTGAGTTCCAGGGCCTGAGTCATCAGGGCCACCATATAGGGCTGAGAGATGGTTTGCTTCTCACCGATGGGCAGAGGATGATCTCCGTAAGACTGGGCCCATAAGGCTTCTTCGACAAAGCGGTGACGGGGCACACGCTTCATGGCTTCGATTACCAATGGGGCGTGAATGCCCTGGGCCAAAACTTGCTTCTCGACCATCCGGCGGCGGGCTATTGCATAGTCCATGTTACCCTGTTCCTTACTTGTTTTCGGTATAAAAAAAGGCTGCATCCGAAGTCGTCCGCCATTGCCGGAGGCTGTCGAAAGAGTGGTGGTTGGTCAAATCTAGGTGCAGAGGGGTTACCGAAACAAAACCGTCTGACAGTGCCAGAAAATCACTCCCTGGAATGGGTTCAAACTGGCATTGGCCACCACCAATCCAGTAATATTTCCTTCCCCGCGGGTCGACCTTCTCCACGATCATCTCCTCGTAGCGACGCTTCCCCTGTCGGGTCATTCTAATTCCTTTAGGTGTTCCAGCCGGAACATTGACGTTGAGGAAGGTATCGTCGGGCAAGCCATTGCGAAGAATAGTCGCCGCCAGATCTTTGGCAACACGTCCTGCTGCGGCATAATCGGAGCGTTCCCCGGTGAGCAGATCAAGGGAGATAGCGAAAGAAGGAACCCCCATCAACATCGCTTCCATAGCGGCCGATACGGTCCCTGAGTAGGTGACATCTTCCCCCATGTTGGCCCCCCGGTTTATGCCGGAAACAACCAAATCGGGGCGGGCTTCGAAAAGTCCATGAATACCGAGGTTGACACAGTCCGTAGGTGTGCCATCAACAGCATAGGTATCGGGTTTGATGAGTTCGGCGCGCAGAGGGGAATGGAGAGTAAGGGCATGGCCGATAGCGCTACGTTCACGGTCGGGGGCGACGACGACAACCTGCCCGAGCCCCGACAGAGAGGAAGCAAGCAAGGCAAGCCCGGGTGAATGGACACCGTCGTCGTTGGTAACAAGTATCAGCAAATAACGGCCTTAAAGAAATTCTTTCAGGCCAGGACTAAGCAAAAGGATATTTAGCAATCCAAGGACTTGCGCAGCCGAATTAGATCACTGCGCAATTCCTGCAGCACACGAAGAGCCGGTTGGGCTTCCGAGGCTTTATTGGCCGGATCCTGGTCACAGGTCTTGCTGCGCAGCTTTTTCTTTGCGCCAGCAATGGTATAACCCTGACGATAGAGCAAATCCTTCATTTGCAGAATGAGCTCTATCTCCTGCTTTCGATAGAGTCGCTGTCGCCCGTGACTCTTTACAGGGCGAAAGCCCGCTCCGAACTCCGCTTCCCAATAGCGCAGCACATGGGCCTTGATGCCTGTAATGCTGACAACTTCGCCGATTTTAAAATACAGCTTATCGGGAATCAGAGTATTCATGATCAGCCTTAACGACTAAGACCCCCTCAATCCTGGCCGTTGATGACTGACTTAAGCACCTGGCTGGGCTTGAAAGTCAAAATCTTACGGGAACAGATTTCGATTTCATCTCCGGTTTGGGGATTCCGCCCCTTCCGCGTCGCCTTGTCCTTAACAACAAAGTTGCCAAAACCGGCCAGCTTGATCTTCTCGCCTTTTTCCAGGGTCGACTTCATCAGATCGAAGACCATCTCGACAATCTGTGCGGACTCCTTTTTTGAGAAACCAGTCTTCAGATAAACACGTTCTACAAGGTCCGCCTTGGTCATAGATTCGCCCCCTCCAATAAACGTAAGTCCACGAACATCCAACACTTTATATCATAGGAGTGCCATGCAATCAACCGATTATTTTAACGAATTTCAGCTCCAAGCTGTTTCTTGAGTGCCTTGATGATGCGCTCATGACCGGTTGTGATCTCTTCTTCAGTAAGAGTTTTATCAGAACTGCGATAGCGCACCCTGATGGCCAGACTCTTTTTGCCATCGGCGATACCCGATCCGCGGTACACATCAAACAGGGTGTAATCTTCAACAAAACGCCCCCGAACCTGATCAATAACGGCGAACACCTGCTCGGCACTAATCATATCATCAACCAAAAGAGCGCTGTCGCGGCAAACGTCTGGGAAACGAGAAATCGCTTGAAAGTTCCGACCGGTAACCGTGGCGCCAAAAAGGGCATTCAAGTCGAGGTCAAGCAGATAAACAGGCTGATCGATCTCGAAATGTTCAAGAACTTGCGGATGAACTTCCCCTATGCTTCCCAAAAGCCCTGATGAATGACGCAGTATACAGGATTTTCCGGGATGATAGAAGGTTTCACTTTGACTACTATCCCAGTGTACCGCCCCAAGTCGGAACCCACTGAGCAGGCCCTCCAATTGGCCCTTTAGGTCAAAAAAGTCCACATCCTCTGCCCCTTGCGCCCAACCGAGAGGCTCCCGGCGACCACAGATAGCCGCACAAAGTCGCAGACTTTCCCGGGGCAGTTCCTCACTATCTTGGGGCTGGAAAACGGGCCGCAATTCGAACAGGCGCAGGTCCAGAGACCGATAGGCCCGGTTGCGAGCGATGCTCTCAAGCATGCTCGGCACCAGACTAGTGCGCATGACCGATTGATCCTCGGTAAGGGGGTTGAGAATTCGTACATTCTGGCGCCGACAATCGTCCTGTGCCAAATTGAGCCGGTCCCATTCAGGAGCGATGAAGGAATAGTTGATAACTTCTGAAAAGCCCCCGGCCACCATAGCATCCCGGAACTGTCGGACCAGACGTTGCTGAGGCGCTGGACGGTGACAGATCATACGACTGACCGGCATGGTAACGGGTATCTGGTCATAGCCATGAAGGCGGGCAACCTCTTCAATCAGATCGATCTCGCGCTCAAGGTCTGGCCGAAAGGCAGTAATTTTAACATAAAGAATGCTATCACTCCGATCCACTGCCGGTTGCGCTTCAAGAGCAATGGAACGCAACAAGCTAAGGATATCGTCACTGGCGAGCTTAAGGCCCAAAACTTTATTAGCCTTATCCACATCGAGGGTCAACTGGCGCTCAGGCAAGGGCTCGGGATAACAATCGATCATGCCCTGAGCGAGGGTGCCCCCGGCCACCTCGACAATGAGAGACGCTGCCTTATCGAGGGCAATCGGCACCATATCCACATCAGCCCCGCGCTCAAAGCGATGAGAGGCCTCGGTATGCATACCGAGGCGCTTACTGGTACGGCGGATGGTAGCCGGGTTAAAATAGGCGCTTTCCAGCAAGATATCTGTAGTTTCAGGACCGACTTCCGAATTTTCACCGCCCATAATACCAGCCAGAGCTACCGGACCGAGGCCATCACATATAACCAGGTCATCGGCGCAAAGTACGCGTTGCTGGCCGTCAAGGGTGGCAAAACTGGCCCCATCGTTGGCCCGCCGAACCACAATACGCTGATCGCGCAGCCGATTGAAATCAAAGGCATGCAAGGGATGACCAAGCTCCATCAACATAAGGTTGGTGACATCGACCACATTGTTGACAGACCGCATGCCCACAGCCTCCAAGCGCCGAACCAGCCACTCCGGCGAAGGGCCAATAATAACCCCTCGGATCAGGCGAACAGCATAACGGGGACAGAGCCCGCTTTCTTCGAGACTAACGGAGGTGCTCTCACTGCTAGGAGCTCCGTCTTCGATCGGCGCTTGATGAGCAATTTGCAAGGGCCGCCCGACGATGGCTGCAACCTCCCGGGCCACCCCAACGATACTCAAACAATCGGGACGATTGGGAGTGAGGCCAAGCTCGAAGCGTACATCCTTAAGACCGAGAGCCTCAAAGACCGGTTGTCCCAGCGGTAGACCGGGCGGCAGGATCATAATTCCGTCTGCCTCCTCAGCTAGGCCGAGTTCTTTTTCGGAGCAGAGCATACCCAAGGAGACCTGGCCACGGATCTTACCCTTCTTAATCTTGAAATCTCCAGGAAGCAAGCTTCCCACCTGCGCTAAAGCGACCAGGTCACCAACCTTGTGGTTGGTGGCTCCACAGACCACCGGCAGAGTGTCGCTGCCGGTAGCGACCTGACACAGGGTCAAGCGATCTGCATCAGGATGCCGCTCTACCGATTCGAGCCGAGCAACGATGACCGTGTCCAACCCAGCGCCGAGATATTCCATGGCATCGACTTCCAAACCAGCCATGGTCAGACGATGGGACAATTCCTCCGGCGGGAGATCAAAATCGACAAATTCCTTAAGCCAGTTGTAGGATACGATCATTTCTTCAAGTCCTTTATCATTTTACAGCAGACAACAAACTGTTTTAACAACGATTATTCAACGATTCAAAACTGTCGCAGAAAGCGTACATCGTTTTCAAAAAACAGCCGCAGATCATTAACGCCATACTTAAGCATAGCAATACGCTCGATCCCCATACCAAAGGCAAACCCACTGTATTTCTGGTAATCGTAATTGACCGACTTAAAAACTTCCGGATCAATCATGCCGCTGCCGAGAATTTCCAGCCAACCAGATTTTTTACAGACTCGGCAGCCACTACCACCACAAATCACACACTGGATATCAACTTCAGCGCTCGGTTCCGTAAAGGGGAAGAAAGAAGGCCGGAAACGCACACCGATGCCCTTGCCAAAGAATTGCGTAATAAATGTGGTCAGAATTCCCTTAAGATCGCCAAAGGTGATATCCCGATCCACAAGAAAACCCTCAATTTGATGAAACATCGGGGTATGGGTAAGATCGGAATCTCGCCGATAGACTGTGCCCGGGGCAATGACCCGCACCGGAGGCGCCTGCTTAAGCATAGCGCGAATCTGAACCGGTGAGGTATGAGTACGCAAAACCACCTCATCCGAGACATAAAAGGTATCCTGCATATCGCGGGCAGGATGATCCTTCGGCATATTCAGGGATTCAAAGTTATAAAAATCCTGCTCTACCTCGGGCCCTTCTTCGACACCGAAGCCGAGGGAGGAGAAGATTTCGGTGATCTCTTCGGTGACCAGGGTGATCGGATGCTTGGAACCTCGAGCAGCAGTGCGACCAGGCAGGGTTACATCGATGCGTTCACTACTCAGGCGCTGCTGCAACTCCTGTTCGCGAATAGCCTTGGAGCGCCCTTCAAAGAGGTCTTCCAGTTCGACCTTGACCGTGTTGGCCAGTGACCCGATGATCGGCCGCTCCTCAGCAGAAAGTCGCCCCATACCCTTCATGACAGCGGTCATGGAGCCCTTTTTGCCGAGTAAACCGACCCGTGCCTCCTGCAACCCCTCTAAAGAGTCGGCGGCCGACAGTGCAGCCCGTCCCTTCGTCAACAATTCTGCGAGTTGTTCCTTCATAGCAATCCCATTGCCTTGTCCGTAAAAAAGGAAAGGAAGCCCAACGGCTTCCATTTTTTTTAACCAAAAAAAAAGAGATGAGGAAGGCCCTCATCTCTTTTTTTGGGTAGCTTACTGCATCTTGGCCTTAGCTTTATCGACGATAGCAGCAAAGCCCGTTGGATCGCAAACGGCAAGCTGAGCCAGAATCTTGCGGTCGATTCCGATTTCTGCTTGCTTCAACCCGTATACGAGCCGACTGTAAGACAGGCCGTTGTCCCGGGAAGCCGCATTGATCCGCGAAATCCACAGAGCCCGAAAGTCCCGCTTTTTGACTTTGCGGTCGCGAAACGCATATTTCAATCCGCGATCGACGGCCTCGGTAGCGCTGCGAAATAGTTTGCCCCGCGCGCCACGATAACCTTTGGCTAATTTGAGAACTTTGTTTCTTCTACGTCTCGCTTTGAAACCTCTTTTTACTCTTGGCATGTATTACTCCTGTGTAGTGCTTAGATATGGCGGTATTACCGCTGCCGGATCTGAAGGAGGAGACCTGTCCCCTCAGTTCTCGGTCTTAAGCCAAGCCCGCTTGCCCTCGATTACTTGTAAGGGATAAGACGGGCAATATTGCCGGCGTCCGCCTTGGACACCAGAGTGGCCTTACGCAGATCGCGTTTTCTCTTAGTAGATTTCTTGGTCAGGATATGGCTGGTAAAAGCCTTATTACGACGAATCTTTCCGGTACCCGTTTTGCGAAAACGCTTGGCAGCACCGCGATTAGTTTTAATTTTTGGCATGAGAAACCTCTCCTTGAACGTTTGCTATCGACAACGGACTGTATTGTGTAGCCGCTTCCGCGCCTTACGATTGCGACAAAGACCGTTAATCGTTTATTTTTTAGGTGCTACCACCATAGTCATGAAACGACCAGCCATTCGTGGGTGCATTTCCACCACAGCGATGTCAGCTACCTGCGTAGCAAGTTTTTCCATCAATCTACGGCCAAACTCGGGATGAGTAACCTCCCTGCCACGAAACATCACTGTCACCTTGACGCGGTTGCCATCGTCCAGAAAACGACGGGCATTGCGCAACTTGACTTGGAAGTCATGTTCCTCGGTCTTAGGCCGCATCTTGACTTCTTTGACCTCAACCTTAGCCGACTTCTTCTTTGCCTCGGCTGCCCTCTTGCTTGCTTGATACTTATACTTGCCGTAGTCCATGATGCGACATACAGGCGGATCAGCATTGGGCGAAACCTCGACGAGGTCGAGACCGTGTTCGTCGGCAACAGCAAGGGCTTCGGGTACGGTAAGAATACCGAGCAACTCCCCTTCTTCATCAACAACCCGAACTTGTCGGGCACGGATATCACGATTTATGCGTGTCTCTTGCTTAGCTATGGTGACACCTCCTAACGATATTGACTACACTCGTCCTGCACATGCTGGACAAAGTCCGCAACCGACATGGGATCAAGACTCTTGCCCGTGCGGTAACGGGGAGCAACAGTTCCGCTCTCCATCTCGTTATCGCCGACTACCAGCATATAAGGAACTTTGGCCATCTGAGCTTCGCGAATCTTGAAACCCAGTTTTTCGTTGCGCAGGTCCTTCTCAACCCGAATACCGGCATCCCGCAGCTCGCGCCAGATCTGCTCGGCATATTCAGCCTGATTGTCAGTTACATTGACAATGACAGCCTGAACCGGGGAAAGCCACAAAGGGAAGTTCCCAGCGTAATGCTCGATCAGCACTCCGACAAAGCGTTCAATGGCACCCAAAACAACCCGATGCAACATCACTGGCCGGTGCTTTTCTCCATCGGCTCCGATATAGCTCAGGTCGAACCTCTCGGGCAATGTAAAATCGCACTGGATTGTAGCACACTGCCACTTCCTGTCAAGAGCGTCCTTGAGCTTGATGTCGATCTTAGGGCCGTAAAACGCGCCATCGCCGGCATTAATTTCAAACTCGAGGCCTGAATCTTTAAGAGCACCCATCAGAGCGCTAGTGGCTAATTCCCAATCCTGATCGCTGCCGATGGATTTTTCCGGACGCGTAGAGATTTCCACCTCATACTCAAAGCCGAAAATACCCATGACGTCCTGGACAAATTGCAGCACGCCCTTAATCTCACCGTCAAGCTGTTCAGGGGTACAGAGTATATGGGCATCGTCTTGAGTAAATCCCCGAACCCGTAGCAAGCCGTGCAAAACACCAGATTTTTCATGGCGATGTACGGTGCCAAGCTCGAAATAGCGCAGGGGCAAATCGCGGTAAGAGCGCATATGCGACTTGTAGATCAGCATATGGGCCAGACAGTTCATCGGCTTGAGCCCGTATCCCTGGCCGTCTACCTCGGTGAAATACATATTCTCGCGGTAGTTCTCGTAATGCCCAGAAGTTTGCCACAGTTCGGTCTTTAGAATCTGCGGACCGAGAACCAGATCATACCCCCGCTTTAGATGCTGCTTGCGTTCAAAATCCTCAAGCAGTGTCCGCAGCATCGCCCCTTTAGGGTGCCAGAGCACCAAGCCGGCGCCAGCCTCTTCGCTAAAAGAAAAGAGATCTAACTCCTTGCCGATTCGCCGATGATCACGCTTGCGGGCTTCTTCCAGCTTGGCCAAATGGCTTCTAAGCTGCTTCTTGTCCGGAAAGGCCGTCGCATAGATACGCTGCAACATAGCATTCTTTTCGTCGCCACGCCAATAGGCGCCCGCCACACTGGTCAGCTTAAAGGCTTTGATACGGCCCGTGCTAGGCAGATGGGGGCCGCGGCAGAGATCAACAAAGTCTCCCTGACGGTAAAGAGAGACGACCGGTTCGGACAGATCTTCAATAAGCCGCACCTTGTAATCTTCGCCAAGGCTGCGAAACAACTCAATAGCGCTGTCGCGACTGACTTCCTGCCGAGTTATCGATTGATTGGCCTTGACCAACTCCTGCATCTTTTGCTCGATACGCTCGAAGTCGTCGGGCGAAAAAGTATGGGTCTCCGTGTAAAAATCGTAATAAAAGCCATTTTCTATGGAAGGTCCGATGGTAACCTGAACGTCCTTACCAAACAGCTCTTTGACTGCATGAGCCATAAGATGAGCCGCGGTATGGCGATAAACCCCAAGCCCTTCAGGACTCGTAAGGGTAAGAATCTCCAACCGACATCCATCTTCGACAACTGCGGTCAAATCGGTCAACTGACCGTTAATTTTCCCAGCAATTGCCTGCCTTGCCAACCCGGCGCCGATTCCTTCAGCAACATCCTTTACGGTGCTCCCTGAGGCAACCTCTTTAACTGAGCCATCTGGTAATTCTACGCGCAGCATATCGATAGTCTTCTCCACGAATAAAAAGAGGCATCCGGAGATGCCTCGATCGGTGCGAGTCGTCGTTTGTAGATGTTGGTAGGCGCGGGCGGGATTGAACCGCCGACCCCTACAGTGTCAGTGTAGTGCTCTCCCACTGAGCTACGCGCCTATGTCCAACAACGAGGCAATTTATACCGAAGTAACCCCAGTCATGTCAAGCTCTTTAAGCAGATGATGTTGTTTTTTTTACAACACTCGGAAGACACGGAAAAAGAAATTATCGGGAGAAAGAACTGCAGCCCTCCCCTGCCCTAATTCAGCAAGAGCAAAAAACCAAAAGGGTCATCCCCTGAACTGGCTACAGAACTGCGCCCATTAGACCTTGCGAGCAAAACCGAGCCTGCGCCCGACAAGGAGTAGCCCATCACGAATTTCCGTAACGCCGCACAACAGACAAACGCCACAATAAATCACCATTCCTACACTGACAGCGCCTCCCAACGTCATCAGCTTAACAAATGACCATCCGCTTATTTGCCAATCTACAGATCGCAGTACCAGCCAGGCTCCGGCAGCCATGAGCAACGTGGCGGGCAACGCCCTTAGCAGCGAACTAGCGATAGCGCCAAAACCCCATGGGCCGATTTTACGGCGCAGCAACCAACCGAGCAGCACACAATTGCAGACTGACGACAGGCTAAGGGCCAGCGCGAGACCTACATGGCGCAATGGCCCCATAAGTAATACCCCGAGTAAGGCATTCACAACCAAGGTCCAGAAGGAGACCCAGACCGGGGTACGAGTATCCTGCAGAGCGTAAAAGGTCGGAACCAGAATGCGGCTCACACCAACGAACAGCAAGCCGGGAGCATAAGCACACAGGGCCATGGCTGTCTGCGAGACATCCTGATAGCTAAAGGCGCCTCGCATAAAAAACAGACTGTATACGGGTACGGCACAGACTATAAGGCCGGCCGCAGCGGGCAACGTAACGATGCTGATCAGCACCAAGGAGAAACGGAGCGACTCTTTGAGCCCTGCACTATCACCGACTGCCGCCTGTCGACTCATGGCCGGCAAGACAGCCTGGGCCAAGGAGACTACAAATATTCCCATAGGTAATTCGAACAGGCGCTGACCGTAATAGAGGTAAGACACGCTTCCTTCGGGCAGAAACGATGCGAGTAAACGGGAAACCACCACATTGATCTGATATATGGCCACTCCGGCCAGACCGGGCAGCATCAAGCGAGCTACCCTTATAACCGAAGGGTGCCTAAAGTTAAAATCGAAGCGCAGGCGAATCCCCTTGCGGCGCAGTACAGGAAACTGAATGACCAACTGCAGCAGACCACCGACCAAAACCCCGATGGCCAATGCCACAATAGGTTGCAAAGGAAAAAGCGGTGCCAGTAACACAGCGCAAACGATCATGCTGACATTTAAAAGTACCGTGGAAAAAGAGGGTAAAAAATAGTGTCCGAGCACATTGAGAATGCCAGTGATCAAAGCCAAAAGACTGACAAAAAAGATATAGGGAAACATCAATCGGTTCAAAAAGTCTGTCAGCGCCAGTTTACCAGCCACATCTCCATAACCGGCTCCGATGGCTCGCACAATAACGGGTGACGCCCAAACACCCAACAGCGTAACGGCTGCCATAACTAACAACAACAAGGTCCAGCATATATTGGCGACACGGCGTGCTTCGTCCACCCCCTGCTTATGGTAGACCGTGGAAAATGTCGGTACAAAGGCAGCAGTTAATGCACCTTCGGCAAAAAAACGCCGCAACAGATTGGGTATGGTAAAGGCCATGAAAAAGGCATCGGTTCCGAAACCAGCGCCAAACAGGCTGGCAACCACCATGTCGCGCACCAGTCCGGCGATGCGACTTAAGCCGGTCGCCGCGCCCATGACGGCCGTCGCTGCCGATATCTGTCTCTTTTCCGACATATACTGAATCCCCTGCGCTATCAATCGACAAAGTGATGAAATTATTATAATTCAACGCGAACGTCTCTTAACCCACTGAAAACTGGTGCTTTTCCAAGACATTATTGCCATTTTCTTATCTTGACGGGGGCTTCGGCAAATGCTATAAATAGCCCAATTCAACATACCAGCACAGCTGGCGAACCAATTTATATCAAACCGGAGGATAACCACATTGGCTAATCACAAATCTGCAATCAAACGCAACAAACAAACTGCCGTTCGCACTGCCCGTAACACCCATATTCGCACCACCATGCGCACCTTCGTTAAGCAGGTCCGTACGGCCGTTGCCAACGGTGAAAAAGAGACAGCCCAGACCGCTCTGATCCGGGCCGTTCCCTACATTGACAAAGCGGCTACCAAAGGAATCATCCACCAATCCACTGCCAGCCGCAAGATCTCGCGCCTGAATAAATTGGTCAACACTCTGGCCTGATCGAACAAGGTTAGCGAAAAACACAAAAAGGGGCTGCAATGCAGCCCCTTTTTTATATAGAACGCTCTGTTTGACAAATCCTCAGGACCAACCCTTGCAAAAGGGCAGCAGCGTTGGCTCCGCTCGACTTTAGAGCCAAATCGACTTCAAGCAACTGCTCAAATATCTCCTGATAGTGCAATGCTGGAAAGACCCGAACCTGCTGCAGCAAACCATCAAGAAAGTAGGGATTAATTCCAACCCCCCGGGCGACTTCCTTATTGCCGACGCGCTGATCAAGCAGATAGCGAGCTTTCCACATCTGCCGAAAATGTCGTGCCAGCATTGCCAATACTACCAGAGGCGCCGTCCCATCTGCCAGCAGTCGGTTGAGCAGTGATAGAGCTCGCGATGAGTTCTGTCGGCCAATAGCGTCGGTCAATTCAAAGACACTGTCGATGTGCGTGTCAGAAACGATCGCCCGAACATCGTCAACATCGACCAGTGTGCGTTCCCCGAGATAGGTAGCCAGTTTCTCAAGTTCACCGACAATTTCCTGCAGGTTACTGCCGACCCTTCGACAAAACAGCGCCATTGCCTCTTCGGCAAAGACCACCCCCCTCAATTTGGCTCGATCTCGAATAAAACCCGGAATCTGGCTTTCATAATACTTCTTGAATTCGACCAGACTACCGCGTTTTTTAAACTGCTGGTAAAATTTACGCCGGCCATCAACCTTATCTGCGGTTAGTACCAGTACCGTTTCAGTCACCGGATCTTGCAAATAGGGCAACAACTGCTCGAGTTCGGCGGCAGGTAGCAACTGGGCATCGCGTACGACCACCAACCGTAAGGGGCCAAAAACTGGAAAGGTTCGGGCAACGTCATAAATCTCGGCACCACGGGCCGATTTGCCATGGAACAGGTTGTAATTGAAGTCGCGACTTTCGCTGGGAACCGTCAAATGCAACAATTCTTCCAGGGTTTCTTCTAAAAAGAAGCGCTCTTCGCCATAAAGCAACAGTAAGTTTGGAAACTGCCGTGCCCTGAAGGCCTTTTTCAAATCACCTAGAGTCATTGGCTTGCTTGCCATAACATGCTCAGAAATTATCGATCATGTGGGAGAAAAGCTCATCGGCCAAGCGCTGACTGATTTCCTGTATAGCAGCCTGTTCGCGGTCGTCTTGCAGCACCTTATCGCTGCTGACCGAATAATCTTCCTGCCAGACCACGGATCCTTTCCATAATACTTCGCCATGATCAACCCGGCGCAATACCGCCTCTACAGTCATTTGCGAGCGATATTCGGCAATATTATCATCGCGATCATAGGACAACGCCTTGTTGCTATAATCAACGATACGACCACCGAGAAGACCTTCAGCATTCATGGGCTGTTCAACAATTTCTACTCGGCCATGCCGAGCGAAGCGCCCCACCACCTCATTGGTGAGTGTATTTTCCAGGTACGGCTCATAGCTGTCGTTGCGGAACAGTTCTACATAGAGGCTGCGTACATCTCCTGGCAAGGTATCGGCACGCCCCTGCAGCCGGTAACCGCAAGCGGACAACAGCAGGGCTAACAAAGTGACCAAAACAACTGATCGGGTCATGACACCACCACATTGACCAAACGACCAGGAACCACAATCACCTTGCGTACGGTCTTGCCTTCAATAAAACGAGCCACGTTATCTTCTGCCAGCGCAGCAGTGCGTAGCGTCTCTTCGGCAGCATTGGTGGGAACGGTCACCTTACCGCGCACTTTACCATTAACCTGCACGACAATGGTTTTCTCATCTTCCACCAAAGCTGCCGGCTCAAAGTCAGGCCAGCCGGCGTGCTCGACCCCCTCGTCATGACCGAGTACCAGCCACAGCTCTTCGCTGAAATGAGGAACAAAGGGTGCCAGCAGCAGTACTATTGCCTCCAGCGCTTCCCGAACCACACCGGGGCACTGTTCCTTGGCATCGAAAGCATAGACGGCATTGACCAACTCCATCACTGCAGAGATTGCCGTATTGAAATGGAAACTCCCATCGATATCCTCGGTGACCTTCTTGATGGTCCTGTGGGTCTGCCGTCGCAGAGCCTTTCCCTTATCGCTAGAATCGCTTTGCAGCGATGCGCCGGACACCAGGTCGAAATTATCGTAGACCGCTCGCCAGACTCGATTCAGAAAACGGTAACAACCTTCAACCCCCTGCTCGTTCCATTCAAGGTCTTTTTCCGGTGGGGCAGCAAACAGCGAAAATAGTCGCGCGGTATCGGCGCCATAGCGACTGATAAGCTGATCGGGATCAACCACGTTCTTCTTCGATTTGCTCATCTTTTCATTGCGCCCGAGGACCGCTGGCTGGCCACACTTACTGCAGCAGTCATCGACGACCTCTTCGGGAAACAGCCAGCCGTGCTCGGGGCAGGAACGGGTCTCCATGCAGACCATGCCCTGCGTAAGCAGATTACGAATGGGCTCGTCGACAGACATCATACCCAGGTCCCGCAATACCTTGGTGAAAAAGCGAGCATAGAGCAGATGCATGACCGCATGTTCGATGCCGCCAATGTATTGATCGATGGGTAGCCAGTAATCCACTGCCGAAGGATCAATGGGTCCTTCGTTAAATTGAGGACAGGCGTAACGGGCGAAATACCAGGAACTTTCGACAAAAGTATCAAAAGTATCGGTTTCGCGCCGCGCCTTGCCACCGCACTGGGGACAATCCGCATAGAGAAAGTCCTCGTGGCGGGCTAGCGGGCTGCCTCCTTCACCGGAAACCGAGACATCTTGGGGCAACACGACCGGCAACTGATCCTCCGGGACCGGGACCGCACCGCACTGTTCGCAGTACAGAATTGGGATCGGTGTTCCCCAGTAACGCTGACGGGAAACCCCCCAGTCGCGCAGGCGGAAATTGACGGTTTTACGACCGATACCCTGCTCCTCAAGATAATCGGCAATCTTCTCCTTGGCCGCTTCGTTGGCGAGACCGTCAAAGGGGCCGGAGTTAATCATCTGTCCGGTGCCTGTCCAGGCTTCGGTCATGGTTGCCGTGTCGAAGGGTTCCCCTTCCGGTTGAATAACCACCTGCAAAGGGATGTCATATTTGCCAGCAAACTCAAAATCCCGTTGATCGTGGGTGGGAACGGCCATAACCGCGCCGGTGCCGTAATCCATCAGCACAAAATTAGCCAGATACACAGGGATCCGCTGCAAGGTTACCGGGTTGATGCAGTAGGCGCCGGTAAAGATGCCCTCTTTTTCATATTCACCACTGACCCGTTTGGTTTTATCCTGGGATCGCACCTTGGCGATAAAGGCCTCTACGGCGGACCGCTGTTCTGCTGAAGCCAGCTCCAAGGCCATGGGATGTTCCGGCGCCAGACTCATAAAGGTCGCCCCGTAAAGGGTGTCCTGACGAGTAGTAAAGACCTTGATGATCGCCTCGGAATTGTCCACCGCAAAATCGACCTCGCAGCCAGTGCTACGGCCGATCCAGTTGCGTTGCATGGTCAGTACCGGCTCCGGCCAACCACTAAGGTTATAGGTTTCATCAAGCAGTTCTTGGGCATAGTCGGTTATTTTAAAAAACCATTGCTCTAATTCTTTCTGCTCAACTTCGCAGTCGCAGCGCCAACAACGACCATCCTCAACCTGTTCATTGGCAAGCACCGTCTGACACGGTTCACACCAGTTGACGAAGGAACTCTTTTTATAGGTCAGACCCCTTTCGAACATCTTCAAAAAGATCAACTGTTCCCAACGATAATATTCGACATCACAGGTAGCAAACTCCCGCTGCCAATCGTAGGCAAAGCCCATCTTTTTAAGCTGTGAACGCATATGAGCGATATTTTCGTAGGTCCACTTGGCCGGATGGGTACCATGCTGAATGGCCGCATTTTCCGCCGGCATTCCGAAGGCGTCCCAGCCCATGGGATGGAGTACATTTAAGCCCTGCATACGCTTGAATCGTGCTACCACATCGCCGATGGAGTAATTGCGCACGTGGCCCATGTGAATACGCCCCGAAGGATAGGGAAACATCTCAAGCAGATAGTACTTCTGTTTTTCGGGATCTTCCCGCACCGCAAAAGTATGCTGCTCATCCCATTGCTGTTGCCATTTCTGTTCAATGGCAGCCGCATCGTAGCGCTCTTGCATAGTTCCTCCACAACCCATTGGGGCCATCAAATATAAACAGTAAAGCCGGCCAGCGCCGGCGTCACATGAAAGAATGAATCTCTTGAGCTTTGGCCTTTAACGGGACATGCTGCAGAAAGACAAGGTCCTTTATGCAACAAAACTCTTAGAGTAAAGGGCCCTTATCAGCTCCATTATTTTTCGCGATAGGTGATCCGGCCACGGGTCAGGTCATAGGGCGACAATTCGACGGTCACCCGGTCGCCGGGCAGAATACGAATATAAAATTTACGCATCTTGCCGGAAATATGCGCCAACACAACATGCCCGTTATCGAGTTTGACCCGAAACATGGCATTAGGCAGCGGTTCAACAACCGAGCCTTCAACTTCAATCGCTTCTTCTTTAGCCAATGCAGCCTCCTTCAAAGTGTCCGATATAATAATCGCTAAAATGAGCGTACAAACCTGCAATATTTAACATAATAGCCCCGGCTATTGTCAAGGATTAGTCCTTGACCCACGAAACATAGAAGGCTTTTCCCTAAAGGCCTTCCATTACCTCAACTCGATGGACTAGAGGCGAACCGCCTTAAAACAAAGTAGAAAACGAGCTGATCCGCCAGGAATGTAAAGGAGGAAGGTCTTAAGGGCGGGAACTGTGACACAATAGATTGTCAGGCCGCTGCCATGCCAACATTATCGCGACCGTGCCCAAATAATTAATCAAGGCAGAAAACGTTGAATCGTTTCGATGACCATGGCCGACTTAAAAGGCTTGGTAATATACCAGTCAGCTCCGACGGCCTCGCCACGGGCCATGTCATCGCCGGTTTTTTTAGCCGTGACCATAATGACAGGAAT
>JAIOSZ010000141.1 GCA_021107335.1 Desulfuromonadaceae bacterium
ACCATGGTGTTTCGCGTCATCCCCTTTATAACCCCCAAACTGGATGACTTGGTTCTACCGCCGGTGATCAAGAAGATCACGATGGAACACCGCGGGCTGATATTGGTTACCGGTGCCACAGGTTCCGGTAAATCCACCACCCTTGCGGCTATGATCGACCACATCAACAGCCAGCGCACCGTACCCATCATTACCGTGGAAGATCCGAACGACTTCCTTCACAAGGACCGCAAGTCGATCATCAATCAACGGGAAATCGGTAGTGATACTGAAAGTTTTCCCATCGCCCTTAAATATGCCCTACGCCAAGACCCGGATGTAATCCTGGTCGGCGAGATGCGCGATCAAGAGACGGTGGAGACGGCACTGCACGCCGCCGAGACTGGCCACCTGGTGCTGGCCACGCTGCATACCGTCGACGCACCGGAGTCGATCAACCGTATCATTTCGGTGTTTCCGCCCCATCAGCATCGGCAGATTCGCGCTCAGTTATCCGGCATCCTCAAGGCGGTTATCTCCCAGCGGCTGGTGCCACGGGCCGATGGCAAGGGCCGAGTTCCAGCCGTAGAGGTCATGGTTTCCACGGCCCGTACCCGTGACCTCATTGACGACCGGGAAAAGACCAAACTGCTGCGGGACACGATTCAGCAGGGTTACGTTTCCTACGGCATGCAGACCTTCGACCAATCGCTGATGACCCTTTACAAGCAAAAACTTATCAGCTTTGAAGAGGCCCTACGCCAGAGCTCCAACCCCGACGACTTCCAGCTCAAGGCCTCCGGCATCTCCTCTACCTCCGATTTAAGTTGGGATGCTTTCGAGCAGTCCCACGAACCAACCCAAGAGGACGAGGCGGCACTGCCGCCCGAGGTTAATGACCAGGAATGACGCCTTCAACGCTGCACTGCGGTTACTGAAGACCCGCGAACGGAGTGAAAAAGAACTAGCCTCAAGACTGCAACGCAAAGGCTTTGAGGCGGAGGTCATCGTCTCTACGGTGGACCGCTGCCGGGAATATGGCTATATCGACGATGCTCGCTTTGCCCGTTGCAAAGCCCGCCATTTGCTTACCAGTGGCCGGGCTGTCGGTGGGCGATTGCGACGGGAGTTGCAACTTGCAGGCGTCGGCGAAGAACTTGCCGAGCAAACCCTGGCAGAACTGAAAGAGGATTTCAGTGAAGAAACTCTGTTCACCGAATTGTTCGAACGACGCTATGCTTCCTTTGTCTATGGCCAAGCTGACGACCGGGAAAAACGCCGGGTCATCAATTATTTTTTACGCCGAGGCTTTGCCTTGGCTACCGTACTGGAACAACTGAAAAAACAATGAGATAGTTACGCAACATTTCGACCTGCAAGGCGTAGTGAATTTTCAGTGGTGAAGGCATACACCGTATATCAAATCGCTGGAAAAACACTGCAACGCCGTAAGTCGGACTTTTTGCGACGTCATCAAGAAAGGTAACAGAGACCGCCCATGCTCACAGCCAACGAAATTCGCAGCCGATTTTTACGCTTTTTCGAGGAGCGCAACCATACCCTGGTCCCGTCCTCTCCGTTGATCCCCCATAACGATCCGACCCTGCTGTTCATCAATGCCGGGATGAACCAGTTCAAGGACGTTTTTCTCGGCCGCGAAAAGCGCGACTACGTGCGCGCCTCCTCTGCCCAGAAATGTGTTCGAGCCGGCGGTAAACATAATGACCTGGAAAATGTCGGTCGGACCGCCCGTCACCACACCTTTTTCGAGATGCTCGGCAACTTCTCCTTTGGCGATTACTTCAAAGAAGACGCCATCCGCTACGCCTGGGAGTTTCTCACGGTCGAGATGAAGCTACCGGTCGAAAAACTGTGGATCACCGTGTTTCAAGATGACGATGAAGCCTTCGCCATCTGGCGTGATCAGATAGGCCTGCCGGAAGAGCGGGTCATTCGCATGGATGAAAAAGACAACTTCTGGTCTATGGGTGACACCGGCCCCTGCGGCCCCTGCTCGGAGATTCATATCGACCAAGGCGAAAATATGACCTGCGGCCCCGATTGCGGCATTGGCAGCTGCGACTGCGACCGTTACCTGGAACTGTGGAATCTGGTCTTCATGCAGTTTGACCGCAGCGCCGACGGTGTATTGAACCCGCTGCCGAAGCCTTCCATCGACACCGGCATGGGCCTGGAGCGCATCGCCGCCGTGGTTCAAGGCGTACAAAGCAACTACGACTGCGACCTGCTGCGGGGCATCATCGCCTACGTCGAAAAACTGTCCGGCAAAGAATACGGCGCCGACGAGGAGCAGGATGTCTCCATGCGGGTCATCGCCGACCACAGCAGGGCCACCGCCTTTCTCATCGCCGATGGCGTGCTACCAAGCAACGAGGGCCGCGGCTACGTACTGCGGCGCATCATGCGCCGGGCCGCCCGTCATGCTAAAATGCTCGGTTTTGAAGATCCGGTCCTTTACCAAACCACCGTTTTCGTTCTCAAATCGATGGCCGAGGCCTATCCGGAAATGGCCCAGCGCACCGACTATGTAGCCAAGGTGGTCAAGAACGAAGAAGAGCGTTTCATACAGACTCTGGATAACGGCCTACGCATCTTGACCGACGAGGTTGCCCTTCTGCAACAGCAGAAGCAGACCGTCCTTCCCGGCGAGATCGCCTTTCGCCTTTACGACACGTTTGGCTTTCCCCTCGACCTGACCGCCGATATCGTGGCCGCCGAGGGATTTACCATCGACGAAGCAGGTTTTAACAGTGCAATGGAAGAGCAGCGCCGCATGGCCCGCGAGCACTGGAAAGGCTCTGGCGAAGAAGCTGTTTCCGGCATCTACCGGCAACTGGTCGAAGACGGCCTGCACAGCGAATTTACCGGTTACGATAACCTCACCGGAAATGCTGAGATTGTCGCCATTTTACAGGACGGCCAGCCGGTGACCCGCGCCGACCAGGGCAGCGAGATAGAGATTATCACCACCGCCACACCCTTCTATGGCGGATCGGGTGGCCAGGCCGGCGACCGGGGCGAATTGACCACAGCGACCGGCATGATGGCGATCAGCGACACCAAAAAGCCGCTACCGGAACTGACAGTACATGTGGGAAAGATTATTTCCGGAAGTCTCTCCAAAGGTGCTGCCACAGAATTAAAGGTCAATGAGACCCTGCGCCAGGCCACCGCTCTCAACCACACCTGTACCCATATCCTACAAAAGGTGCTGGTCGAAACCCTCGGCGAACACGTTCAACAAGCCGGCTCGCTAGTGACACCCGAGCGGTTGCGCTTTGACTTCATTCACTTCTCGGCTATGACAGCTGAAGAAATCGCTCAGATCGAAGAGCAAGTCAACCGGCGTATCCGTAACAACCTGCGAGTTTCCACCCAAGAAATGTCCACCGACGAAGCAGTCGCTGCCGGTGCTACGGCCCTGTTCGGCGAAAAATACGGTAATGCGGTGCGAGTGGTGCGGGTTGGCGACTTCAGTATGGAATTGTGTGGTGGCACCCATACCAGTGCCTCAGGGGACATCGGCCTGTTCAAGATCGTACAGGAAACCGGCATCGCCGCCGGTGTGCGCCGCATCGAAGCGACGACCGGCGTCAAGGCCCTGGAGCTGATCACGCAACAGGAACAGACCCTCGACCAGTTGGCGTCCTTGGTCAAAACCGACCGGCCGCAACTGGAAACCCGGCTGCGCAAGCTGCTGGAACGACAAAAAGAGCTGGAACGTGAGGTGGAATCCTTGCAAGGCAAGCTCAACGCCGACCAAGCGGGCGACCTGCTCAGCCAGGCCAGCGATGTAGCCGGCATTCAGATAGTCTGCGGCCGAGCCGATAACCTCGACGGCAAGGCTCTGCGCGAGCTGGCCGACCAGGTTCGCGACCGCATGGAATCAGGCGTGTTGATTCTTGCCAGCGCCCATGGTGGTAAAGCTGGCTTGCTGGTTGCCGTCACCAAAGATCTGACCAAACGCCTGCAGGCCGGGGCACTGATCAAGCAGTTAGCCGCTATGGTTGGTGGCGGCGGTGGGGGTCGGCCCGATCTGGCTCAAGCTGGCGGCAGTAAGCCGGAGCAGCTCAGTGAGGCCTTGACGGCGGCACCTAGACTCATTGCCAAAGCGCTGGAGACGGTTTAAGTAAAGCGACACCGGTTGGGTTGCTGGTTGCATTCGGACCAATCAAGAACAGAACCGGCGGGTCGCGTCCCGCCGAACGCCCTACTTTTTGTCCAAGCCAACAAAAAGTAGGCAAAAAATGGCTGCCACTGCGTGGAGCGGTTGGTTGTCGGAGCGGGAGAAGCAACAACCGATGGATCATTCCGCAACAACGGGGGTTTCATTACGGCGCCCTCTCTTGCAACGGTTGGCTGCAAAGGCACATGGCCAGCCTCCCTTGCGAAGTTGGCCCCTATTTTTTACGGGTTTAAAAGCTTTAAAACCCAACAACAAGCCATGCATAAACTCAGGCGTCGCTGCGGGTGCTCCCGGCCAAGCAACCCTTACCGGATCAGAGGGGCCGCCGACGAAGCTCCAACCTGCCTATAGCGCAACAAAAGAATAATCGATCCACCAACCCGCGCGACAGAAGTCCGGCGACAGCCAGGCCCTTTCTTTGATTACTTTCTTTGGAGCCAGCAAAGAAAGTAATCCGGCTGCCGGCCGGGACCGGCGAAGTTGCAGGTCTCAGCAAATTCGAGGAGAAAGCCATGAAGGGAACCATCGTTCGCACCGCCGAGCAGGAAGAATA
>JAIOSZ010000214.1 GCA_021107335.1 Desulfuromonadaceae bacterium
CGATAGGCCTTTATTAAAAAGGGATTGACAAGAGACGGTCGCCTATTGTTATATTTGCGGTCGCCGTGCGGGTTGTTTACACCTCTGGCGGTTTTAGAGAGGATCACCCTTAAATCATTAAAGACGACGCTTTGTCAGCTTTGCCATTTCGATTCGTCGTTTCTCCGGCAATGTCAGGAAGATTTTTGCTGGTCGATTACAGGACCCATTTGCGACCTTCCTTAAGTAGGAGCGTGACAGCAGGTTCTGTCCGAAGACAAGTCCTTGTTGAATTACTTTCAAGTTTTTGAGGTATTGCTGTGATCAAGGTTGACTGGACCATTTTTTTGCAAGCCGCCAATTTTTTCATTTTGATGGGAGTTCTGCATCTGATTTTATTCCGGCCGCTAGGGAAGATCATGCAGGGACGCCGCGATGAAATTGATGGCAATTTGCAGCAGGCCGGGGCCCTTGAGGGTCGACTCAGTGCGGACTTGGCGGCCTATCAGGAAAAACTGCAACATGCCAAGGTAGACATTGCCAACGAGCGGAAGCAATTTCGTCAAGATGTGACGACAGAAGCTGCTCGGATGCTGGGTGTGGCCAATGAAGAAGCCGCAGCCGAGCTCCAGGCGATCAAGGACCGCGTGGTTGGTGAAAAGGAGCAGGCTTTGGTAGAACTGAAAACCCAGGCTGTACCGCTGGCTGCCATAATTGTTCAGAAGGTTGTGGGGAGGGCGCTTTGAAAGGCAGATTTAAAAGCAACGATGGCGGCATCGTCACAATTGCCGCAACAGTCGGCTTTAGCTTAGTTTTGGTCGGGGTGGCATATGCCGCCAGTGACGGACATGGCGCTGACAGCGGAGTTCTGCTAAAGGACTTTCTTTATCGCTGCCTGAACTTTGCTATTGTGTTCGGTGTTCTTGCCTACGTGTTGACCAAGCCTCTTCGTAAAGGTTTGGGAGAGAGGCGAGCTCAATTGATTGAAACTCTTGAAAAGGCCAACAATGCTCGTGAGTTGGCAGAAGCCAAAGTGGCTGAATATGAACACAAACTGGCCGCTAGTGACCACGAAATAACGGAGTTGTTGGCCCAAGCCAAAGAGGCAAATAGCCAGGAACGGGACAATGCTCTGGCCGAAGCCCAAGCTGTAGCTGATACAGTGCGCAAGGAAGCTAGGCAGTGCGCTGATCGCGAAATCGAACGAGCTCGGCGAGAATTGCGAGC
Source organism: Desulfuromonadaceae bacterium (assembly GCA_021107335.1). Taxonomy (GTDB): domain Bacteria; phylum Desulfobacterota; class Desulfuromonadia; order Desulfuromonadales; family Syntrophotaleaceae; genus Syntrophotalea_A. Next base: position 1,207 of record JAIOSZ010000214.1, read on the forward strand.
GGAAACAGCACAGCTGGCCATAAGCATGGCGGAAGACCGGGTGCGCCAGGAAATCACAAACGAGGATCATGCTCGGCTGGTGACAGAAAATCTGCAGCAGATGGAGAGTCAATCGTGAGCGTCAGTGTAATATCCAAACGATATGCCAGGGCCTTGGTGCAGTTGGGTCAGGAGCGGAACCTGTTGGACCGGTTTCGGGTAGAGCTCGACCGCCTGGTGCAGGCTTTTGCTGTAGAGAAGCGTCTGGCGTTGTTGCTGCAAAGTCCGTCCTTAGCCACGGCAAAAAAACAGGGGGTACTCGCTGGCCTGGTGGCCCTGCTCGAACTGTCCGGCGAAATCAGCAACTTTCTCGGTTTGTTACAGAGCAAGGATCGACTGCGTTATCTGCAACAGATCCACGAGGAATTTGGTCGCCAGGCGGATGAAGCTTCGGGTTTGCAGCGGGTTCAGGTCAATTCTGCGGTCGCTCTGCAGGATGGCGAGCGTAACGCGCTGATCGCTTCACTAGCGGCACGCAGTGGGCGAGAGATAGTACTGGAAGAGCATTGCGATCCGACTCTGATCGGTGGATTGCAGGTAGAGGTGGCCGGGCAGATGCTCGATGGAACGGTACGTACGCAATTGCAGAGGATTGCAAAGACCATAACAGAGGGTGAATAATTCTCATGGAAATTAGAGCAGAAGAGATCTGTAATCTCATTAAAGATCAGATCGAGAATTTTGATCGCGAAGTAGAAGTCAGCGAGATGGGCACCATTATCTCTGTCGGTGACGGTATCGCCCGTATCTATGGCCTCGATAATGCCATGGCCGGTGAGCTGCTGGAATTTCCTGGTGAGTTGATGGGCATGGTCCTCAACCTAGAGGAAGACAACGTCGGGGCAGCAATCTTCGGCGAAGCTCATCACATCAAAGAAGGGGATACGGTCAAGCGCACCGGTCGCATCGTTGAGGTCCCCGTCGGCGAGGAACTCATCGGGCGGGTGGTCAACGGAATCGGCCAGCCTATCGATGGCTGTGGCCCCATTGCCACCGACAAGACCAGTCAGGTGGAGGTCAAGGCACCAGGTATCGTGACCCGCAAGTCGGTCAATGAGCCGCTACAGACGGGCCTCAAGGCCGTCGATGCCCTGGTCCCCATCGGTCGCGGCCAGCGCGAGTTGATCATCGGTGACCGCCAGACCGGCAAGACCGCCCTGGCCCTCGATACCATCATCAACCAGAAGGGCCAGAACATCGTCTGTATCTACGTCGCCATCGGCCAGAAGTGCTCTACCGTGGCCCAGGTGGTAGATAAGCTGCGCCAGCACGGTGCCATGGACTATACCATGGTTGTCTCAGCCAGCGCCGCCGATCCGGCCCCACTGCAGTTTATCGCCCCCTACACCGGGGTCACCATGGGTGAATATTTCCGCGATAACGGCAAGCACGCCCTGATTGTCTACGATGATCTCTCCAAGCACGCCGTGGCTTACCGCCAGCTCTCACTGTTACTCCGCCGGCCGCCGGGTCGCGAGGCTTTTCCGGGTGACGTCTTTTATGTACACAGCCGGTTGCTAGAGCGGGCCGCTAAGCTTACAGATGAACTCGGCGGGGGCAGTCTGACCGCCCTGCCGATCATCGAAACTCAGGCCGGCGATGTTTCCGCTTACATCCCGACCAATGTTATTTCGATTACCGATGGGCAGATCTTCCTTGAAACGGATCTGTTTTATTCTGGGGTTCGGCCGGCCATTAACGTCGGTTTGTCCGTATCTCGCGTAGGCGGCAGCGCCCAGGTCAAAGCTATGAAGCAGGTGGCCGGTACCTTGCGCTTGGCTCTTGCCCAGTACCGGGAAATGGCGGCCTTTGCCCAGTTCGGCTCGGACCTCGACGTGGAAACCCAAAAGCAGCTTCATCGTGGTGCCCGTCTGGTAGAAATTCTCAAGCAGCCCCAGTATAAGCCTCTATCAGTGGAAAAACAGGCATTGATCATCTTCGCCGCTAACCACGGTTACCTGGATGATTATCCGCTGGGTACCCTGCGTCGCTATGAGGAAGACCTTTATGCCTTTATTGAAAACCGCCACCCGGCGATACTCGACCAGGTGCGGGAGAAGAAGGCCATAGACAGTGATCTGCAAGTATTGATCAATAGCGCTCTGGATGAATTAAAGAATGAGTTTGTAGCCTGAGCAAGGCAGAAGGCAATAGGCGATGGCGAACCTGAAGGTCATTAAAAAACGCATTAGCTCGGTTAAGAGTACCCAGCAGATCACCCGGGCCATGAAGATGGTAGCGGCGGCGCGCTTCCGTAAGGCTAATACGGTTGTGGTGGCCGCTCGCCCTTATTCGAATAAGTTGCATGAGGTGCTTTCCAGTCTGGCTCTGCGAGAAGAGCGTAAGCAGCATCCGCTGCTCGCGAGGCGCGGCAAGAAAAAGGCCCTGCTGTTGGTGATGAGTTCTGACCGGGGTCTGTGCGGCGGGTTCAATATCAATGTCGCCAAGGCTTCCGAAGGCTTTATTAACGATCCAACCAGCGGTTTTGAAGACTACGATCTGATTGTCATCGGCCGCAAGGGCAAGGAACACTTTGCTCGTCGGCCGGTATACAACGTTACCAATACCCACGAAGGGGTGACCAGTCAGGCTTCTTATGGAGTCGCTTCCCTGCTTGGACAGGAAGTTGTGGCCGGCTACAGTGACGGAAGCTACGACGGTGTATTTGTGATCTACAATGCCTTTCGCAGCGCTATCTGCCAGGAGCTGACGGTCGATCAGCTGTTGCCCATCGTGCCGCGGGAAGTCTCTGAAGAGACGGTGGTTACCGATTATATCTATGAGCCGGATCGTAGCGAGGTGCTGAATTCGATTCTGCCAAAATATGTCGAGGTGCAGATCTACCGGGCTTTTGTCGAATCATTAGCCTCCGAGCATGGTGCTCGTATGAGCGCTATGGAAAATGCCACTCAGAACGCTACGGATATGATCAACAGTTTGACCTTGCAGTATAATCGGGCGCGGCAAGCGGTGATCACCAGGGAATTGACAGAAATTATCTCAGGCGCGGAATCGATATAACAAGCTTACCCGCAACCGCGCTCGCTGTGGGAATTAGGAGGAAGAGTTCATCATGAATATAGGCAAAGTCTCCCAGGTAATCGGCCCGGTGGTTGATGTCGAATTTCCCGACGGTCAGCTGCCCGAAATTTATCACGCCCTCAAGATCAGCAATCCTTCCCTTGGCGACGAGGAATGGAATTTGGTGGTGGAAGTTGCTCAGCACCTCGGTGAGAATATCGTACGCACCATTGCCATGGACGGTACCGACGGCTTGGTGCGCGGCCAGAAAGTGCTCGATACCGGCCGTCAGATCACCATGCCCGTGGGCCGCGGAACTCTGGGAAGAATTCTCAATGTCATCGGCGACCCGGTGGACGAGATGGGACCGGTGGAATGCGACGATCGCTGGGAAATTCACCGCCCGGCCCCCGAGTTTGTCGAACAATCGACTAAAGTCGAGGCTTTCGAAACCGGTATCAAGGTTGTGGATCTCCTGGCTCCCTATGCCCGTGGAGGCAAGATCGGCCTGTTTGGTGGCGCCGGGGTCGGAAAGACCGTTCTGATCATGGAGTTGATTCATAATATCGGTAAGCAGCACGGCGGTTATTCGGTCTTTGCCGGGGTCGGCGAGCGGACCCGCGAGGGCAACGACCTGTGGCACGAAATGAAGGAATCGGCCGTACTTGATAAGACCGCTCTGGTTTATGGGCAGATGAATGAGCCGCCCGGAGCTCGTGCTCGGGTCGCCCTGTCTGCTTTGACTGTAGCTGAATATTTCCGTGACGAGCAGAATCAGGACGTACTGCTCTTTGTAGATAACATCTTCCGCTTTACTCAGGCGGGCTCTGAGGTATCGGCCCTGCTCGGGCGTATTCCCTCGGCGGTTGGCTATCAGCCGACCCTGTCCACTGAGATGGGTGAATTGCAAGAGCGTATCACGACTACCAAGAACGGCTCCATCACCTCGGTTCAGGCTATCTACGTGCCGGCGGATGATTTGACCGACCCGGCTCCGGCGACCACCTTTGCCCACCTTGACGCGACCACGGTTCTCTCCAGGCAGATCGCTGAACTCGGTATCTACCCAGCTGTCGATCCTCTTGACTCCACCAGTCGTATCCTGGATCCGCAGGTGGTCGGCGAAGAGCACTATCAGGTGGCTCGCGACGTGCAATTTGTGTTGCAGCGCTACAAAGATCTGCAGGAC
>JAIOSZ010000302.1 GCA_021107335.1 Desulfuromonadaceae bacterium
GACCAAACCCTGCGGGAGCAATTGACCAAGTCAGGCTTTGCCGCGGAACAGCTGAAAGTCTCTATGGTTCTCGGCAGTAACGAAGCGGTAAAACAGGCGATCTTGCACGGTGCCGGGGTCTCTTTTTTGTCCGAACTGTCGGTGAAAAAGGAGTGCGGGCGAGGCGAAATGTTTATCGTCGATATTCGGGGACTGGACATTTATCGCCACATTTATCTAGTGACCCGAAGGGCTCGTGAACTGGCTCCGGCCGCTAAAGCCTTCATCGACAGCATCATTCACCGTTTTGGTTCCGAACAGGGCATTTAAAAGCTTTTTTCCCTTTTATTTATTGCGGCGCAACCCCGTGATTCCTCTGATAAATCGATTGCATTAATCACCCAAATCCGCTACTATTCGGTCGCCTGAGTGAAACATAAATCAAGGGTTTCTTTCAGACTCTTTATTTATCTAATCAGCTGCAAAAGTTTTAACCCTTTGCAGCGATATGAATCATGGAAGCGCGTCGGTCTCTGGTGGGCCGCCCGGTCTTCAAAACCGGTGTGGGGGGTGAGAAACTTCCCAGGTGGGTTCGATTCCCATGCGCTTCCGCCAAATTACCCTCTGGTTGCAATCAGGAAGATGATAATTCATCGGGTTTTGGCTGAATCTCGGGGAGCGGGCATTGTTCGCTCCCCGAGACCGTTCATTGCCCGGCGAACAGGCACGCACCAACCCTTCTATTTTCTTCCTAATCGCAGACAATCTTTCTGCAACACCGCGCACCTAATTCTTCTGCGTTTCATTATTGAATTCAACGGCAAAAAGGGTCTTCCATGAAACACCTTATCCTGGGTACCGCCGGCCATACCGACCACGGAAAAACCTCACTGGTCAAGGCCCTCACCGGCACCAATACGGACCGCCTGAAAGAAGAAAAAGAGCGCGGCATCACCATTGAACTGGGTTTTGCTCACCTGGAACTGCCGGGGGATCTTCAGTTCGGGATCGTGGATGTCCCGGGCCATGAGCGGTTTGTTCGGGCCATGGTGGCAGGTGTCGGCGGAATGGACCTGGTGGTGCTGGTGATTGCGGCCGACGAAGGAATCATGCCCCAGACCCGTGAGCATCTGGAAATCTGCCAGTTGCTCGGAGTCAAAAAAGGCCTGGTGGCCCTGACCAAATGCGACATGGTGGATGAGGAATGGTTGCAGCTTGTGACTGAGGAGGTCGGCGACTATCTGGCCGGCAGCTTTCTCGAAGAGGCAGCGATCATACCCGTTTCATCGAAAACCAGCCAGGGCCTCGACGATCTCAAGTCGGCTCTTGGGCTGCTGGCCAATGAAGTCCAAGAGAAGTCAGCAGACGGCTCTTTTCGCCTGCCTGTGGACCGGGTGTTCACCGTTCCCGGTTTCGGTACGGTCGTCACCGGCACCCTTCTTTCTGGGGAAATAACTACCGGCGAGGAAGTGGAAGTGTTGCCTTCTGGCCTCACCTCCCGGGTCCGCAGCGTACAGAGTCACGGCCAAAAAACTGAGACCGGTATGGCTGGCCAGCGCCTGGCGGTTAACATGCAAGGGGCTGATCACAACGAACTCTCCCGTGGCGACGTTGTTGTTCCCCGCGGTGTGTTTCGTGCCACCCGCACAGTCGATGCGCGCATCGACTACCTTGCTTCGGCACCCCGGGACCTAAAACACCGGGCCACCCTGCGACTCCATTCGGCAACCTATGAGGTATCCGCGCAGGTCATTCTCCTTGATCGGGACACCCTGGCCCCGGGGGATTCTGCCTTCGTCCAATTGCGTCTCAAAACTCCGGTCTTACTTTTACCCGGTGACAATTTTATCGTGCGCAGCTATTCGCCCCAAATTACCGTGGGTGGTGGCGCCGTGATCGATCCCGCACCGCCACGGCGCAGACGCCGTTCGGCCCAGGCCCTTGAGCTTCTCCAGGCACTCGACGATGGGGACAATGGCGACAAGCTGTTGCTCCTGGCACAGGAGAGTCTGCTTTCTGGGCTGACCTTAGAAGAACTGATTATTCGCAGCGGCTTGTCGGCAAAGAAAATCGAAGCTCCCCTTTCGGGAATGCTCTCTAAAGGACATATTGTGCAGGCGATTCGCAAACCGCGAATCTTTCTGGCCCAAGAGGCTTTCGAAACCCTGAAGGGGCTGCTGGTTACCGGCCTGGAAAAGTACGTGCAAGAGAACCCTCTCAAGGAAGGTATCGGCAAGGAAGAACTGAAGGCGCAGATCCCGAAGCGAAGCGATGTGCGTTTTTTCGAGGCGCTACTGAGTGCCTTAGAAAAGGAAAAGAAGGTCATTGTCGACCGGGATCTGATCAAGATACCGGGACACAGAGCCTCGGCCGCCGTGGATCAGGCCGCCATCCTGGCCAAACTGGAAGAGGCCCTGCAGCAGGCCGGCATTGAGCCGCCCAGCATCAAAGTTTTGGGTGAACTGGTTCGCTGCAACGAAAAGACCGTGTTAGAGCACCTGATACTGCTGCACCGTGAAAGTCGGGCCGTAAAGATAACCGCCGACCTTTTCTATGCCCCCCAGCCCCTGCAATCGTTACAGGAGAAGTTGATTGCCTTCCTCAAGGAAAATAAGGAAATCACCCCTCCAGGATTTCGGGAATTGACGGGTCTCTCGAGAAAATACATGATCCCGCTGCTCGGCTACTTTGATCAGGAGAAGGTCACTCTGAGAATTGACGACAAACGAGTATTAAGAAAGAGGTAAACGAACATCCCAGAAACTAAGTGAGTAGCTCAGACAACTCCATCTTCTCTTTCCAAGCCTGCCCTTTTCTCCCCAACGCGACCATTCAAAAACCAACCATCGAACAATCTAAAGCACTTAAAACAAAAAAATGGCATAGAGGAGATAAACTCCTCTATGCCAATCCTGATCGAATCAAAAAATTAAATATTAAATATTGTCAGTAGCAGCCTGAGCCACTACAGCTTTTTGAGCAGCGGTGGGGCGGACAAAGGCCCACCAGTAAACAACGCCACACAGTACCGCGCCACCAACAATGTTACCGGCGGTTACGATGAGCAGGTTGCCCGTCCACATGGACGACCAGTTCAGGCCCGCAAGAAGTTCAGCAGACTTGCCGGAAGCTGCAACAGCCTTAGCAGAGGACTTGGCGAAGATGCCGGCCGGGATGAAGTACATGTTGGCCACGCAGTGCTCAAAGCCGGAGGTAACAAAGGCCATGATGGGGAAGAAGATAGCCAGTACCTTGCCAGCGATGTCCTTGGCGGCAACGGCCATCATAACGGCCAGGCAAACGAGCCAGTTACAGCCAATGGCGCGCCAGAAGTACATGCTGGTGTGAGCATCACCACCAACGGTGATTTTACCAACGGCGATCTTGATAGCAGTGGCACCAATGGCGCCGTCAAGCAGACCGGAAGCGCTGCCGATCATCCAGGCCAGAGCGATGGAGCCGATGAAGTTACCGGCGTACACGATGACCCAGTTGCGCAGCATCTGGTAGAGAGTGATGTCTTTGTTGAACAGAGCGACGGTCATCATGTTGTTGCCGGTGAAGAGCTCGGAACCGGGAATCATGACCAACATAAGTCCTACGCTGAAGACGGCGCCGATGAAAAACTTTTTCAGACCGAATACAGCCCAGTCGCCAGTAGCAACGGTGGTAGCGAGATGCGCAGCAAAACCGATGAATACCCCGGCCAGGATGCCCAGCACAAAGAGCTTCATAAAGGTATTGGTGGCTTTTGCCTTACCGATGTTGATAAAGGCTTTCGAAAGTTCCGCCGGCGGTGCAAAATTTGACATTTGTTCTTCTCCCCATAAGTGTTAATAGTTCGATCAGGAACCTACAACCAGGAATTTCATTGGCATAAGGCGTACAATAAAGCACACGGAAGACCGGCCCACACCGGCCACCCAAAACCAACTAAAATATCCCTATAACGTGTAATTTTCCTCAGACACGACATATCAGATGCCGAACATAACAAGGTGAAACGTGCGAAGTATAGATTGTTGAAATATTTTATGTCAATAAATTATTTGGCTACTAGCTCGAAGAAATCGGGTTGTTTACACTTTTAAATCAAATAGCTTTTTATTGATGAACCTAGGTTTGACTGAAAATATAGATTCCAGGAGAACCGAAACTCTCACAGCTACCTTTAGTTAAACACTTCGACAAAAAATCGTACGCTTAGGCAGACCCTTACCATAAAAGCTTTCTAAAGCTTCTCAAATACTTCTATTTTCCTACCTATCCCCCATGTGGAAACTATTGATTACCGAAACACGCGCCTTAACATCAGGAAAAAACATTTGAAAAAGGC
>JAIOSZ010000295.1 GCA_021107335.1 Desulfuromonadaceae bacterium
GTTGCCGGGTATTGCCGCCTTTATCTATCGGCTTAAGTATCGTGACGATTCACCGATCGCAGCCGATACCCAACTCGATCTGGGAGGTAATTTCGCCCATATGATGGGCATCGCGACCCCTTATGACGATCTGGCGCGGATGTATTTCATTCTCCATTCGGACCACGAATCGGGTAATGTCTCGGCCCATACGACTCGCCTAGTGGCCTCGGCCCTGGCCGACGCCTATTATAGCTTTTCCGCTGGCATCAATGGTTTGTCCGGTCCCCTGCATGGTCTAGCCAACCAGGAGGTGCTGCGCTGGATTCAGGGGGTCATGGAAAAGCTTGGCGGCCAGTTGCCCACCGAGACTGAATTGACCAAGTTCCTCTGGCAGACCCTAAACAGCGGTCAGGTCATTCCCGGCTACGGTCACGCTGTGCTGCGTAAAACCGACCCACGTTTTACCGCCCAGATGACCTTTTGCGAAAAGCACCTGCCCGACGATCCCATGTTTCAACTGGTACAGATGATCTACCGAGTGGCGCCCAAGATTCTAATGGAACATGGCAAGGCCCGCAATCCCTGGCCCAATGTCGATGCTCAGTCCGGGGTAATTCAATGGCACTACGGGGTTACCGAATACGATTTTTATACCGTGCTATTTGCCGTCGGTCGCGCCATCGGAGTGCTGGCCAATATCACCTGGGACCGGGCTCTCGGATATCCCCTGGAGCGGCCCAAGTCGGTTACCCTGGATATGCTCGAAGAGGCCGCCAAAAACGGTTGATCCTTCGTGGAACCGTAGATCTAAAATACTGATGTTTAAGGCCCCTTGATCCAAGGGGCCTTTTTTTGTGGAAGTTTACCCGGAGCAGATTCCGGGCGCCGGATTTTGAGCTGTAGAGGATCGCGGCATTGTATATGCAGAAGCCACCAGCGAAGATTCGCACGTTTGTTATCAACCTTATGACAAAAAGGCTGGAGGAATGATTTCGTGAAAAAAGCACTGGTAGTCGATGACAAGGTTGAGAATCGCCGGCAAGTAGCAGAAGCGCTGGTCAGTTACGGGTTTACGGATATCATCGAAGCGGAAAATGGTCAGCAGGCTGTCGATCTCGCCATCGCCCATAAGCCGTTGTTGATCGTGATGGATGTTGGGATGCCGGTCATGGACGGTATTACTGCTGCTGAAATTATCAGCACAAAGGCTCCGGCGCCGATCGTTTTGCTGACCGGAAAAACAGATACCGAGACCATCGAGAGGGCGCGACTTGCCGGGGTGATGAATTATGTGGTCAAGCCTTTTCGGGAAGAGCAGTTCCATCCGGCCGTCGATCTGGCCATTCACCACTTCGTCTGCGAATCGAGTTTGCGGGATGAGGTCGACAAACTCAAGGACACCCTGGAGACCCGCAAGGTGATTGAAAAGGCCAAGGGGGTGCTGATGAAAAACGGCCTTTCCGAAGAAGATGCCTACCGCCGGTTGCAGAAGATGGCGATGAATAATCGCAAGAGCTTGCGGCAAGTGGCTGAGGCCATTCTTCTGACCGACGGTATGGTCGGCTGATGTCCACTGCTTCTCTCAATCTATGTAATCTTCCCCCTTGGGCCATAGCCTCGCGCCATTTTAACTGTCAGCCGAAAACTCTGGAAATTCAGGGGGTTCGCCAGGCCAATCGGTTATTGTTTGAACGTCTGGAGGAGGAGTCTGACGAAGCTAGACGGGCGAACATCTTCAACGATTTCATGGATGTGACCTTTCAACTTCATCAGTGGCAACAGCAGAAGTCGGTCAGTGGGCGCAAGAGTCTCAAAAACAGCTATCTGCGTTTTTTGCGAGGCTGGATGTTTGACTCCAACGGGCGGGAGGGTGCGGTCCTTAAGGGATGGGTCGAAAGTCGTTTTGGTTTGCACCCGACCTATCACGAGGTACCCATCGAGGATCCCCACTCGGAAGGATATTTTCATTTTCTGGTGCAGCGCATGCGCGGCGCGGCCCGCACCAGTGCCATTCATCAGCAACTTGATGTGCTCTATGAATTTACCCAGTACGAGTTGCGGCGACGGTTTCCTGAACAAAAGCATTTCACCCTTTATCGGGGAGTTTACGGTTTTGAAGAACACGTCATTCTTGAACAGATCGATAAGCATCACTGTCTGATGCGACTCAACAATCTGAATTCCTTTACCGGCGATTTCGAACGAGCTTGGGAATTTGGTAGCCGGGTGCTGAAGTCCGAAATCACCTTGACCAAAATCGTTTTTTTTAACGGCCTGCTGCTCACCGCGCGGCTGCAGGGAGAGGAAGAATATCTGGTGATCGGTGGCGAATACGAAGTCGAGGTAATGATCGGTGGCTGATCCGGGGCGCACGACATTCAACCGGGAGGAATTGGTGGCACGGGCTCAGGCGGCTTTTCTGGGCTTGGCCCTAGGTGACGCTTTAGGAGCGACCACGGAATTTCTGTTGCCCGGGGAAATCCGTTATCGCCACAAGGTGCATAACAAGATCATTGGTGGTGGTTGGCTGAATCTGAAGGCCGGTCAGGTCACAGATGATACGCAGATGAGTCTGTGTATCGCCCGGGCTATCGACGAAACAGGAGGCTGGGATCGGGTTCGAATCATGGAGCTCTTTGCTGAATGGCTGAAAACCCGTCCTGTCGATGTGGGCGCCACCTGCCGCCGCAGTATCAGTCGTTACATCATCAAAGGTGAGATCGGTAAGGAGTACAGCGACCAAGATGCCGGTAACGGTGCCGCCATGCGCATGGCGCCGGTGGCCCTGTTTGCCCTGGGCAATGAGGATCTGCTTCAGGAACAAGCTGTCGATCAGGCCCGCCTGACCCACAACAACAAGCTGTCTGATGCCGCCTGTATAACCATCGGTCGCTTGGTTCAGCAGGCCATTCTTGGTGCGGATCGGCCATCATTACATAGTCTTGTCCGCGAACTGTACAGTGAATGTCCAAAATTTCAGTGTAAACGCTACCGGGGTGGTGCCTCGGCCTATGTGGTCGAGACCATGCAGACCGTTTTTCACTATTTTTTCGGTACGGCCCATTTTGAAGAATGTTTGGTCGGAGTGGTCAACCAGGGGGGGGATGCTGACACTACCGGGGCCATTGCCGGGATGATTGCCGGGGCCTTTTACGGGTTGGATTCTCTGCCGAAAAAATGGCTTAGAAAACTTGATCCGGCGGTAGGCAAGGAAATCAAAGTACTGGCCGAGCGTTTGGTGGATCTGTCTCCACTTGGGCGGCAGTTTTAACCCAGGCTCGATTTGTTGTTCTGCAGCTAGGGCCGCTATATACCGCTAGGGGTGTTAAGATCCTATTTGCGGTACAGGCAAATGACCGACTGCGATCAGTCAGCGAGTCCATCCTTTTCAATGGCATAATCGCCGGACTTTGTGTTAGATGTTTACGCATGGGCCATCGAACTTCGATAGTCTTTGTATGTGCCGTCCAGAAAGTTCTTCGGTGTGGGTAGAGGGCACTTCTTGTCTTCTGTGATGCCGACTCCCCTTATTAGATTGTTGCGAATGAATAATGCTACAAAACCTTTCATCGATAGCCTCGTCCTACAAGATATTTTAGGGCAGTATCAGGCTTTGCTGGCCACGGTAGACGATTGGTTCTCCCGTTGTAAGAAATCCTATGAAGGGCAGGTTCACTGCGCCGCAGGTTGTTCGGCTTGTTGTCGTGGTCTGTTCGATATATCCCTGCTCGATGCATATTTACTACAGGCTGGCCTCAGGCGCCTGCCTCTGGAACGTCAGGCCGTAATTCGAGGCAAGGCCGAGAAGCGCCTTCGTCAGTTGCAAGTGGATTGGCCCGAGTTGCGTCAGCCTTATCTGTTGAACCACCTGCCCGACGAACTCTGGACCGAAATGCCTGAGGACGACCGGACGCCTTGTCCACTATTGGGGGAGGACGGCGGTTGCCTGGTTTATGAGTACCGGCCGATGCTCTGTCGCACTCACGGTCTGCCCAACATTGATGACAGTGGAGAAAGTTTTTCCAATCACTACTGCACTTTGAACTTTGCCGGTATCGATCCCTTGAGACTGGATAAGCTGCGCTGGTCCTTCCGTCGCGTTTATACCCAGGAATTCGACCTGCTTGCCCAGTTCAATCGTCAACTGCTTGGTTCCCCCCTCAGGGAGGCCGATACCTTCATTCCTCTGGCTCTGCTCATCGATTTTCCTGCCCTTGCGACTGATCCCTCTTTGGTCTCGATCCTCTGAGCCCACTGCTCACTTAGCCAGTAAAAAGTCTTCTTCACAGGTTGGTCTAGTTTGCGATAGATGAATAAAAAAACCGCCCACCGGGAAGCCGATGGGCGGTTTTGGCTGAGCAGAGTTGCGAATTCTTTTTAGTTCATAATGACCTCGGGAGCGAGGGCGACGCGCAATGCGCCCCAATGCTTGCCGTCGATCTTGATCGGCAAGGCAAATTCGCTCAGTACCTCGCCGGTATCGCGCAGGTAGCTGTGCAGTAATACTGGTTTGGTATTCTGCGCACTTTTTAGGCCAGCCTTATCGTCGAATATGCGCTTGTCGCGGCTGTTGATGCGATCGGTTTCAGGGTTTCCGGTTACCGTCTGCGCATAGATGCCATTGTGGGTTGGCGCGTAACCGTTGCTGTCGACGCACAGAACAAAGCTGCAACTCTTGAGACCATTCATCAGGTTGTCGGTCAGACCCTGTACTGCCCCGGCAAAAGCGTCATCGTAGCAGGTCTTGTACTTAGTAGGGGCGCTGCCAGGGATAGGCTGGTAGCTCTGGTCGAACACGTTAGTGCCCCGATTGTGCAGGTCCTGCAGAATGTCTCGTACCTTGCGGCGCAGTTTCACTGCCTCGCCAACCACCTGCTCGCCATAGCCTGTGCCGGTTATGAATTTGGCATTGTTTTCCAGCAGACTTTCGGTGATTTCATAGAGCCCCTGGGACAGTTGCTGTCCTTCGGCCATCAGCTGTGAGACTTCTTGGCTTACCTCGCTGATGGTGGTGACTTTGCCGTGGATCTCGTCGTTGGCAGCGGATAGTTCTTCTACCGATGCCGTGATGCCCTGCAACTGGTCGTCGTTGCTTTCAAAGTCGCGGATCATGTCCTTGAAACTAGCTGAGGATTTTGCTACAGCGGTTTGTGTAATCTTGGCAAAATGACTGACTTCATTGGACTCCTCGATAGAGGTCTCAATGTGATTCAGCATGGTGTTGATTTTTTCGGCGATGTTTTCGCTGGCCACGTTGACTTCCTCAGCCAGCTTTTTCACCTCGTCGGCGACGATGGCGAAGCCCTTACCGGCCTGGCCAGCCCGTGCTGCCTCGATGGCAGCGTTGAGGGACAAAAGCGAGGTCTGGGTGGCGATCGACTTGATCAGTGTGACAATTTTTTTGATTTCCTGCGACTCGGCATCCATCTGGTTGATGGTCTCCGTGTAGCTGCCAATCTTTTCGGTCATGGAGTTCATGTGACCATTGACATCCATTAGCTCCTGAAAGGAAACTTTGGCGGTCTCCAGGTTGTTGCTGG
>JAIOSZ010000105.1 GCA_021107335.1 Desulfuromonadaceae bacterium
GCAGTAACTGTAATTCTTGAGCCCGTTTCTGCTGACGGTAGATACCAGGCAGAGACCTTAACAAGTCGATCCGACCGACGGCTTCAAGGTTCATGATCAGTGCATTTAACGCCTGTCGCTGACGAAATCCTTCCTGGGCGAAACGTCGACTGGAAGTTTGTACAATAACCGGAAGCAACAACCAACCGCCAGTTTGTCGCACCGCCTGAGCCAGACGGATGTCTTCAAGAAACCCAAGGGTTTCGTCAAAAGGCCCGATCTGATCAAAAAAAGTCCGTCGTAGCAGATAGCCCTGATCGCCATGTATACAACCGGGCCGATCAAGGCAAGCCTTGGACTCCAGAAAATAAAACCCCAGAGAAGGCGTTAAACTCTCTGATCGAAACCGAACGGCGAAATGGCCAGCAAGTCGAGAGTGACCAACCTTTTCAATAGACTCTTCCAGGTACCTAAGAGCCTTCGCCAAGGCCATATCATCGCCAAACCGACAGTCCGCATGAAGAAACAACAATGACTTTCCAGTGCTAAGCTTAACCCCTTCGTTCTGCTGACGGCCGCGGCCCCGTGGGCCCGATTCGACCCGACAGGGAAAGGATGCCACGCCAGCTAATGCTTCAGCCCGCTCTAGGCTGCCATCCACAGAGCCCCCGTCAATCAGGATCACCTCGAAAGCAATTCCGACCTGATCCGCAAGAGTGCCGAAGAGCTCAGGTAGCTGGTCAACCTCGTTGAGTATCGGTATAACAATAGACAGAATCATAATGCATTCGAAAAAACGCTGTAACGCCGTAGGGCGGACTTTTTGCGACGCCATCAATCATGGAAGGTAAAACCTATCGCATATGACTGAAGATAACAAAGGTGTCGACCGCAAAAGAAAAAGGCGAACCCAATGGCTCGCCTTTTATTCTCAACTTGTTTGATATCAGATCCCGGCTTTCTGCCTCAGGGATTCAATACGATCTGTTCTTTCCCAGGTAAATTCGGGCAACTCTCGGCCAAAATGACCGTAGGCTGCAGTCTTTTTATAAATCGGACGCAGCAGATCCAGGGTGGTGATAATTGCAGCGGGGCGCATGTCGAATTCCTCTTGCACCACACGGGCAATTTCATTGGACGGAATGACTCCGGTGCCAAAAGTATTAATCATGACTGAAACCGGCTCTGCCACGCCAATGGCATAAGCCAACTGAACCTCACACTTCTTGGCCAGACCAGCAGCAACAACATTTTTAGCGACATACCGAGCCATATACGAAGCGCTGCGATCAACCTTGGACGGGTCTTTACCGGAAAAGGCTCCACCACCGTGGGAACCTTGACCACCGTAGGTGTCGACAATGATTTTGCGACCGGTCAATCCACAGTCTCCCTGGGGGCCACCGACCACAAAACGGCCTGTCGGATTGATGAAATACTTGGTATTTTCATCCATCATTTCAGTCGGAATCGCATGTTTGACCACTTCTTCGATCAGAGCCTCGCGAAGGGTTTCGTAGGCGACATCCGGCGTGTGCTGAGATGAAACAACCACCGCATCAACGCGGATCGGCTTGTCGTTAATATACTGAATGGAAACCTGAGATTTACTGTCGGGACGCAAAAATGTGAGCAAGCCGCTTTTACGAACTTCCGCCATGCGACTGGTGAGTCGGTGCGCATAGGTGATGGGCATGGGCATCAGTTCAGCGGTTTCATCGCAGGCATATCCAAACATCAGTCCCTGATCACCGGCACCCTGTTCCGTAAACATCCCTTGACCTTCAGTTACCCCCTGAGAGATATCGGGAGATTGACAGTCGAGGGAGGTTAATACAGCACAGGTTTCCCAGTCGAAACCCATGGCCGAATCGTTATAGCCGATGTCTTTGATGGCTTGCCGCACTACGCCCGGATAATCGACTTTGGCGGTAGTCGTAATTTCCCCGGCCACCACGGCCATACCTGTGGTGACCATCGTCTCACAAGCAACACGACACTTTGGGTCTTGAGCGATAATCGCGTCGAGAATACTATCCGAGATCTGATCGGCAACCTTATCAGGATGTCCTTCACTTACGGATTCAGAGGTGAAAAGAAAGTCAGTCATAGCCATGGAGATTATGCCTCCTGTAAGTAGTATCTAGTGTTAAAAACGTTGGATTTTAGATCGAGAAGGAGGCAAAAGTCAAGAATCTGCTTTTGTCAGATGGGCTTGCTGGTCGACAAAAACCCCGGGGAAACGCTGCTGCATTTCCCCCTTAAGGCGCCGGGCAACTTCTGGTGCGGTACCAAACTGCAGCAATTCGGTCACCAGTTCAACAGCCTCAGTTCGTCGGACCTGACGTATGATGCGCTTGACCCGCGGAAGATACGGGGCATTCATCGATAGTTCGTCAAAGCCCAGCCCAAGAAGCACCAACGCATACAGAGGCTCGGAGGCCATTTCGACGCAAATACCCACTTCAATTCCAGCACTTTGACCCGCACGACAAACCATCTGCAGAGCTCTTAACACAGCAGGATGCAGTGGTTCATATAAATAGGCCACGTGTTCGTTACCACGGTCAATGGCAAGGCAATATTGAATCAGGTCGTTGGTACCGACCGATAAGAAATCAACTTCCTGGGCCAGGAGTTCAGCAATCAGAACGGCTGAGGGTGTCTCGATCATGATGCCAATCTGAATCTCCGCATCAAAGGCATGTCCATCAGCGGCCAGCGCCTGCTTGACGTTTTCGAGGATATCCTTACAGCATCTAATTTCCGCCAGACCGGTAATCATAGGAAACAGAATACGCACCTTGCCATGGGCAGAAGCTCTCAAAATAGCCCGCAACTGGGTATTAAAAAGCTTACCTTCTTGCAGGGAGAAGCGAATTGCCCGCAAACCCAGCGCCGGGTTAGCCTCATCGGAAAGGTCGATGTCGGGCACCAGCTTATCGCCACCGACGTCAAGAGTCCGAATAGTAACTGGATGAGGGGCCATGCGCTCGACAACCTCACGATAAGCCTGGTACTGTTCCTCTTCCTCCGGAATACGCGCCCGGTTCATAAAGAGAAATTCAGTGCGATACAGTCCTACCCCTTTAGCGCCTTCACGCAGTGCTAAATCAACTTCTTCGGCCAACTCAACGTTACCGCGCAGAATGATACTATGACCATCCAGGGTCTCGGCAGCCAGCTCACGATAGCTGAGCAGTTCCTGCTCAAGATATTCGTATAGCTGCTTTTTCTCCAGATATTCCTTGAAGGTTGCTTTAGAAGGATTGAGGATGACCGTTCCAGAGGTGCCGTCAATAATAACCGGTAACCCCTCGCGCACTAGAGCCGTGGCCGACTCCAGTCCAACCACGGCAGGAATACCTAGGGAACGGGCCAAAATCGCGGTGTGGGCTGTGCGACCCCCAACATCGGTAATAAAACCGATCACCCGTTTTTTATCCATCTGCATGGTGTCGGCCGGCGAGAGGTCATGCGCCACAATAATCGACTTACGTTCGAGCTCGGCCAGCGACTGTTGATCTTCGCCAATCAAATTGCGCAGTAACCGCTCACCGATAGAATCGATATCGGAGCGACGCTCACGCAGATATTCGTCCTCGATGGCATCGAAAACGGCGCGAAACTTATCCAGGGTACGTTTAAGGGCCCCTTCCGCATTGATCAATTCGTTTTCGATCAGAGCAATAGAATCATCGACCAGCAACTGGTCTTCCAGAATCAGCAGATGAGTATCGATAATATGCAGGTGCTCGGCCAAGCGGCGATCTGCGACCCCGCGCTTGACGTCCTCGAGCTGTTTCTTCGAGACACCCACCGCCTCCCTAAAAGCGCGAATTTCCTCCTCGACCTCAGGGGCGGCAATCTTGCGTTCGACCGGCTTGATTCGTGTGCGATCAAGCACATAGCTGGCACCAATGGCGATACCGGGGGAAGCACCGATACCAAACAGAGTGATATCTTCAACGATTGTGCGCTTATTCTTCTCCAAAGCCGTCCTCAATCAGTTTGCCGATAGCCTCGATAGCCCGATCGGCATCGTCTCCGGTGACCTGCACCACAATTTCCGAGCCCTGAGCTGCCGCGAGCATCAGAATCCCCATAATACTTTTACCATTAACCTCTTCAGCATCCTTGACAATGACCACCTCGGAGCCGAATTGATTGGCCGTCTGAACCAGTTGGGCAGCGGCCCTGGCATGCAGCCCCAAACGATTAATTATAGTGAAGCACTTCTTTTCCATCGTACAACCCTTCGATCAATTCAGCTGAAACCAACCCAGCAATAACAACGATGATATTAAAATCACAAGTAACGGGGAACCTCGTCGCCTCATCAAAGCGCACATTCCAAATATCAGTGGCGCAGCACATAATCCCCAGGCAATTCCGGCATCGGCGTGGTCCGTCGCAGCGGCACCGATAACAGCAGCAAAGAGACCAAGCAGTACAACCAATGCCTGTTTGAGGTAGATGGCCCAGTCGGAAAGATGCCAGCGTTGCAAGGTGGAGACGACTCGTACTCCACCGCCGTAGCCCTTGATCAGCCCCTGCACCCGAAACCAGAAATGGGGCAGATTGAACAGGACTATAAATAAAACAGGACCCCACAAAGAACCATGAAAGGCCCAAAGCAGTGCAACCACGGCGGCAACGGGACGCATTGCTCCCCAGAAAAAAGCATCCCCCATAGCGGCACAAGGGGCCACCATAGCAGACTTGAATTCACTGATCGTAAAACCTGGGTCAATGCCGTGCTGTGCCTGCTCTTCAAGTTTCAGCACGGCGCCGATTACCGTGGTCGCCAGGTAAGGATGGGTGTTGAAATATTCCAAATGGCGACGGTAGGCAGCCAGCAAGGCTGCACCCGAATAGTAACGACGAAAGGCAGGGTTCAGGGCGTAAATCAGGCCGAGACTCTGCATCTGCTCATAATTCCAACTGGCCTGCAGCAGAAAGGACCTAGACAGCACCTGCAGCAAAACGGAGCGTGGCAGCTTCATGGTTCAGTAGCCTCTCATCGTAATGCCAGAACAAACAGGCCGAAAATAAAGGACCCGACAAACAGTAACACTCCTCGAGGGACCCTCAGGCCGCTGAGCAGGGAACCGATACCGACCAGTGGAAAAAGCAAATAGACCCAGGGCGCCGCAGCAACTAAAGGCCCGCTCAGATATTTAAAAAACAGCGGCAGACAGAGCATGCCTCCCCCGACAACGACGGTCAAAGTCGCCAGTGACGCCAGCGCAAAATGCCCGATGCCCCGCAGATGGAAACCGTCCAGCCCGTCGAAACGCCCGCTATCAAGAGCCAACTCGGCCATGGTTAACAAACGTGCGTTCGCCAACCGGGCCAGGCGATCAAACAGTTGTCCTGCTTTGCCAAAGGGCATGCCGATTAACAGACTGGCGACTGCCACAGCCTGAGGCGACAAACCGGTTTGAGCATGGCTGATTACAGCTAAAAAGGTGCAACCTACCGCCACCTGGCTATCATCGGGCGGAATAGCCGCCCCAACGGGCAGACGCCCTAGCCACAGAAGCTCTAGCATGGCGCCTATCTGCAGGCCAATCCCAACTTCTCCTAACAACCAACCGGTCAAAGGAGCGGCGACAATCGGTCGACATATCATGAATTGCCCAGCAGCCGTACGATCAAGTCCGCACAATATGGCTACCGCAACGGTCACCCCCAAAGCGGGAAGAAACATACCTCACCTGTCATCAAGTCAACTTGCACCACAGCCGTTTCCGATCGGAAGGAACACATTGTAAAACAACCTTTACCCCATCATCATCCAGAGCCTGTAACTGCTCGATATCGTCATCATTCAACGCTACCGTGCAACTCAAGCGCTTTTTATTCTTACCACCGTGCAAATTGCCCAGATTCAGCTCGTTGAACGGCACCCCTAAATGATGCGCTTGCAAGGCATCCTGTGGATTGGCAAATAGCAACAACACCCGATGGTCGGCCAACTCTTCTGAACGTAATACCTGGACCATCTCTTCAATGGTACCGATGGCTACTTTAATTCCCTTAGGCACTGCCGCTGCCATAAGCACCTTTTGAAAAGCAACTTCAGCCAGCTGATTATTGGCAACCACGATACAGTCTGCTCGAAGTGAAGGTACCCAGGCTTCGAGAATCTGGCCGTGACTTAAACGATTATCAACCCGGACTAAAACTATCCCCATCTGCTCCCCATTAACGCAATGGTCCCTGTTCTTTTAACAGTTGACTTACCAAAAGAATACTCTTCAAGGCATACTCCTTAACCTCAGCGGCCAAGTCGTTAAGGGAGGAGCCACTACGCGCACTGCAGGCCTTGAGCAGCATGGGCAGGCTCACCCCGGCCAGCACTTCGACCTGGGCGCACCCCATAAAAGTGCAGCCGATATTGGTGGGCGTACCACCAAACATATCGGTCAAAACCAATACGCCCTCCCCATCAACGTCGAGCCGGGCAAGGGCGCTGGCGAAGCGCGCGTGAATATCGTCGGGACCGTCTTCCGCCCCAATCGACAAGACCTCTACCCCCGGTAGAGGGCCTAATATCATCTCAGCGGCATTGACCAGCCCCTGGGCCAGGTTGGCATGTGTAGCAATAACGATCCCGATCATTTTATCACTCTTTGGCAATGTCTCGATGAAGGACTTCCATAGTCATAAAAGAGGCACTCAGTTCCTGATAGAGTTTCTCCACAAGAGCCACACTCCGATGGTGCCCTCCCGTGCAACCGATAGATATGGTCAGATAACTTTTCCCCTCCTGATGGTAATGGGGGAGTAAAAATTTCAGCAACCCCAGAAAAGTAGAGAGGAATTCCTGGGTTGCCGGCTGAGACATGACATAATCACTGACGGCAGCAGACAAACCGGTCTGGGGTCGCAAGTCCGGTACGAAATGGGGATTAGGTAAAAAACGTACGTCCATCACCAAGTCGGAACCGGCCGGCAACCCGTGACGGAAACCAAAGGACTGCAGCAGCACCGCCAAGGGGTAATTTTGATCGCCGCCGAATCCAATCTGCAGGACCTTGGCACGCAATTGGTGGGGAGTAAGAAGGGAAGAATCAATGGTGATAGTTGCCCTCCCCATGACGTTAGCCAACAGGCGCCGTTCCTGGCGAACGCTCTCCAGCACCCCTTCATTCTGCTTCAAGGGATGTCGGCGTCGGGTCTCGGAAAACCTACGGACGAGCACGTCATCGGCAGCATCAAGAAAAAGGACGTCAACCTGATGGCCTGCATCTTTTATTTGCTGCGAAATCTCACGAAAACGGGACAGATAATCCTGGTTGCGAATATCAATAACCACCGCTACCGGTGTAGAGCGCCCTGCCGATTGCTGCGGGAGTTCCATAAAGTCCGGCAGAAGTACCAGCGGCAGATTGTCGACAACAAAATAGCCCTGGTCTTCCAAAGCCCTGGCTGCAGTACTCTTGCCGGAGCCGGATAGGCCGGTAATGATAACCAGTCGACCACACTTGTTTCCCTGCCCCCCAGAACTTGAACTATCCAGGTTACTCTTCGTTGGTTGAATAGGATCATCCATAGTTATTGCCATACCCTCTAAAAAGCAACCTTTCTAAAAGGCTCCAAAAACACCTGCCCTCATTCGGGATTTTTTGCAATCCGGAATGCGCTGCCACGATGGCCGTAATCTCAAGGCAAAAAAATGACCGGCCCTCTTTGAAGAGGGCGGCCACAGGTAAATTGGATCAGAAAAGCCAACTAATGTATTGGACCGTAGAGCGATAGGTCTTTTCAGTTCGGAACGCCACGCGCAACAGTCTCCCGCCGGAATAATAGTTTAAGATCAGAGTTTTTCTTCTTCTTCACCAATAACGCGATAGATTTCCTCGCTGCTCGTCGCATCCAGCAAACGACGGCGAACCGAAGAGCTTTTAAGCAACTTTGAAATCCTTGCCAGTGTCTTCAGGTGGATCCCAATCGATTCTTCCGGGGCAAGCAGCAGGAAAAAAAGTCGGGCCGGTTTGCCATCCATTGAATCGAACTCAACTCCCCCTTCACTACGGCCGAAAGAGACCAACAGTTTGTCGATATCCTTCAGCTTTCCATGCGGGATAGCAACGCCTTCACCGATACCGGTGCTGCCCAAACGTTCTCGTTCTTGCAGCACACCAATGACTTCTTGCCGGTCCAAACCATTCTCAACGCCGACAATCGCATCAGCCAGTTCTTCTAAGGCTGTACTTTTATCCGCAGCCTGCAAGTTCGGCACGATGGCAGCAGGGTTTAGTAAATCGACTATCTTCATTCCTGGTATTTAATTCCGACACACTACTCTGCAGCCGGAATCCTCCCTCTAATATATTACAAATAGCTAGCTATTGAGCTTCCGGCACGATCAAACCGTAGTTCCCATCCGACCGCCGGTAAACGACACTGATTTCCTCGGTGGTAGAATCAGTAAAAACAAGGAATTCCTTGTGCAACAGGTCCATCTGCATCACTGCTTCTTCCACTGCCATCGGTTTCACCGAAAAGCTGTTGCTGCGAATGATGCTCGGCTGGCCAATGCCCTCATCGATGCTTTCCGCCGCATAGACAGTCTTGGCCACACGCCGTTCACGACCACTGGTCGGTTTATGATCTTTAAGTTTTTCTTTATAGCGCTTGAGCTGACGCTCTATTTTATCAACTGTCCCATCGATGGCCGCATACATATCGTTAGTGTGTTCAGAACCTTTAATCGTGATTCCTTTGGCCACCAGAGTAATTTCCGCGCTGTGGCGGATTTTCTTTGCGACAGAGAGTACTGCCTGCGCATCGATCGGCTCGTCAATATACTTTTTGACGCGAGAAAGTTTTTCCTCAAGGTAATTACGCACGGCATCACTGGTTTCCATGTGTCTGAACGTTACGGCAATTTGCATAAATGTACCTCCAGGGGATTGTAGTTTGTTGATGTCTGAAACAGCCTCGCCATTGACCTGATATATCAACCTGTCTTTGGCCCTGCCTCCTTTCAGAAAAAACGCTTTCGCTCCGTGGATGACCTTATCCCCAACATCTCCCGGTATTTGGTAACAGTCCGCCGGGCGATATCGATACCCTGCTGACGCAGCATATCGACAATCTTCTGGTCCGAAAAGGGTTTTTTGATATTTTCGCTAGCGACGATTTCCTTAATCTTACTTTTAACACTTTCCGAAGCGATGGAAGCTCCCACTGTCGTGTTAATGCCACTATTGAAAAAATATTTGAGTTCGAACAGGCCTCGCGGCGTCTGCACATATTTATTAGTGGTGACCCGACTAACTGTTGATTCATGCATCTCAATATCTTCGGCAACGTCGCGCAGCACCAACGGTTTGAGATGTTCTATGCCCTTGTCAAAGAATTCTTTCTGAAACTTGACAATACTTTTGGTTACCCGGTAGATGGTCCTCTGGCGCTGATGGATGCTTTTGATCAGCCACATCGCTCCTCGTAACTTCTCCTGGATATATTCGCCCGCTTTTTGGTCGACATTGGCGTTTCCCGTAAGGGCATTGCGATAAAAAGAGTTGATCCGCAAATTAGGCAGGCCCTCGTCGTTCAAAACGACCACATACTCTTCGCTGATCTTATAAACGAAGATGTCAGGCGTAATATAATGAATGTCCTCCTGACTGTAGGCACGGCCAGGTCTAGGATCAAGTCCAGAAATAATACGAGCCGCACCGAGAACATCGTCCAGGCTCTCATCCAAAGATTTGGCGATAGCCGGGTATTTTCGGGTTTCCAGCTCGGCCATATGATGCTGGAGAATCCGCTCCACAAGGCTGCCTTCCATGTCCAACTGCTGAACCTGTTTCAACAGACAGCCCTGCAAAGTATGACTGCCTACGCCCGGCGGATCAAAATCCTGCACCAGGCTCAGAGCCCGTTCTACAATCGGCATTGCCAGTCCGGAACAGCTGACAATTTCCTCTACCGAGGCCTGAAGGTAGCCGTTTTCATCGATATTACCAATGATCTCACCCGCTGCGAGTCGCTCATCATCAGCGATTCGACTGAGATTAAGCTGCCATAGTAGATGGTCGCCGAGAGAGCTCTTTTTGGTCAGTAAATTTTCATAACTGGGCCGATCATCGTCTCCTTCGTACATTTCAGAAGAAGTACCACTGAGATGATTTCCCTCTAAATAGGTCTGCCAATCGACATCGTTAAACTCTTCTGGATTTTCCTTGAGTTCCTGCACTTCATCGCTGGCCGCTTCATCTTCTGCAGACTCTTTTTCAGCGTCCTGCTCTTCCTTCTCCTCAAGAGTATCAACGCCCTCTTCCAGAATCGGATTCTCTTCCAATTCCTGCTGAACAACGAGTTCCAACTCCATACGGGATAACTGCAACAGCTTAATGGCCTGTTGCAACTGCGGAGTCATGACCAGTTGCTGAGTCATTTTCAGTTGTTGGCGGATTTCTAAGGCCATGATACTCCCGGGACAATGCCCATACGCTTAACGCTAACAAGGAAGAGCCGCTTAACGGCTAGAGCTTAAATTTATCTCCCAGATAAATAGAACGCACTTGAGGGCAATCAGCAATTTCATTCGGCAGACCGCAAGTCAGAATCTCTCCGGCATTCAGGATATAAGCCTTGTCGCAGACACCAAGGGTCTCGCGCACATTGTGGTCGGAGACCAGGATGCCGATACCGCGCTGACGCAACTTTGAGATTATATTCTGAATGTCAATAACCGCAATCGGATCGATACCGGCAAAGGGTTCATCCAACAAAATAAAAGCCGGATTGACCACAAGCGCCCGAGCTATCTCAAGACGTCGCCGTTCTCCTCCCGACAGAGCATAACCTGGAGATTTAGCGACATGTTCCAATCGAAAGTCTTCGAGCAGCTCAATCATACGCTGGCGTTGAACCACAGAAGGGATATCTAGAGTCTCCAAAATGGCCAGGAGGTTTTCCTCAACTGTCATTTTCCGAAAGACTGATGCTTCTTGCGCCAGATAAGCAATACCAACTCTTGCCCGCTGATACATCGGCATGTCGGTCAATTCTTTATCGTTTAGAAAGATCTGTCCCTTATCCGGGCGGACCAAACCAACAACCATGTAAAAAGATGTTGTTTTTCCAGCTCCGTTAGGTCCCAACAGGCCAACCACCTCGCCAGAAGCCACCTCCAGGTCAACTCCGCGCACTACCTGCCGCCCGTCGTAAACCTTATGAAGACCTTTGGCAACAAGGCGTTGTGTCATTCTGGGGCCCTTTCCCTTGGGTGAAATACGGCTTTAACCCGCTCATCCCCCTTACTGCGTACGATACTACATTCCGAGTCAAGAAAGAAGATAATTTCATCGCCTTCGACAAAGTCAGCGCCTTGACGAACTTTCGGCGAACCGGATAAAATAACTTGGCCGCGCGCTCGATCAAGTATAGCTTTTTGACCAGTCGCTACACGCTCTCCCTGTTCAATACGTACCTGCCGAAATGCCTCAATACGGTCAATACGTTGACCTTCGCTGGCCTGATATAATATTAGTTCCTCTGCGCGAATCGTTGTATCACCCTGCACGGCCACAACCTCGCCGACAAAACGGACCGTACCGGCCGCCTGGTCGGCCTCGAGACGATGAGACGTAATCTCAATGGCCTCTAAACCGTCCCCCTTCTGGCCGGCAAAGGCAATCGAGCCACGTCCGCCAACAAAAAGGGTGAGCAATAGCAGCAAAAGAATGACGCTGATCCGGCAAACCGACATGTCGTTCATTCAACTCCTCTACCAGTTGTTCAGCCTGGTATGCACCTGGCCCAAGATCGTCATGCGTTGCTGTTGCAGAGAAACCTGCAACCCTTGACCTTTTATTTCCATATCTTTGGAAACTAATCGCACCAGCGACTCGCTAGTTATCAGTTCGGCCTTGTTGTCATAATATAATTGCTGGCAATACAGAGCCTGACCTTGACCGCTCTTTACCACCACATCGCCATTGAGTTCCACATTACCGGTTATCGAAAACCACTTACCCCGCTGAGCGGTTAGCTGAATGTCGCCGAACTCTCCTTGATCATATAATGTCATATGAACATTTTTGAGCTGAGATTCCTGGAGTTGTGACTCGTGAGCCACAGAATCAGCCTGCAATCTCCAGAAACGCCGATCTCCTCTGGTTTCCGTATAATCGACATTATCTAAGGCAATATCAATATTATCTGGAAGCATCTCAATCAACTGCTTGGGAGTGGCTATTTTAAAATTTCGCCACAATACGAAAGACACCGTACCAACCAGCATAATTATGAAAAATAATAAAATATTTCGGATAGTTATGTTGCTTTTCATAGTTAGTGCCAGTATAGCACCAAGCCCTATACCTGTAAAGATCAATCCATTAAGTTGGCACGAGATTTGACGCCATCAATCCCTATCATCGGCAAAGTATCGCCCCGTGACTTCGCCCCAACAACCCGTTTCTTTCAACAACAGATCACAAACTTCTCTGACGGCACCACGCCCCCCAGGTCTACGGGTAACATAGTCAACCCGCCCCCTTAGTTCTTCAACACCATCAGCCACCGTAACCGAAAAACCTACCCGCCTTAAAATAGGCAGATCCACTAGATCGTCTCCAACATAGGCGACTTCCCGGTCTTCAAAGTCATGCTCTTGCAGAACGGCTTCATAGGGGGGCAGTTTCTGCTTAGCCCCCTGATACAGAATTTCAATGCCTAACTCTCTAGCGCGAAAAGCTACAATCTCCGATTCGCGCCCAGTGATGATGCCCACCTTGATCCCGGCCCGCTGCAACATTTTGAGACCGTGACCATCCTTGGCATCAAAAGTCTTGCTCTCGACACCGTTGGCATCGTAAGTGATGCGGCCATCAGTAAGAACTCCGTCGACATCTAGCAGCAATAAGCGAATCTTCCGCAAACGTTCTTGCATCAAACTACCCCAGCTTTCAAAAGGTCGTGTAAATGAATAATCCCCACCGGCACGCGACTCTCTTCACTATCAAAAACGAACAAAGAGGTTATGGTGTGGGATTCCATAATCTGCACCGCCTTAGCCGCTAAGGCAGAGGCAAGAATACGCTTGGGATGGCAGGCCATGACTTGACCGACCGGCCGATCAAGTACCTCAAAACCCTGTGCCATAGATCGTCGCAGATCGCCGTCGGAAAAGACGCCGACCAACTGGTCGGCATCGTTCAACACACCGGTAATCCCTAATTTTTTACTGGTGATTTCAAAAAGCGCTTCCTTCAGAGGAGTCGATTCATGACACATCGGCATCTCACTGCCACAATGCATGAGCTCTTCAACTTTCAGCAGCAGCTTACGGCCAAGGGAACCTCCCGGATGAAACAGGGCGAAATCCTCTTCCTTAAACCCTCGCCTAACCAGCAAAGCCACGGCTAAAGCATCTCCCATGGCCAGAGTCGCTGTGGTGCTGGCGGTGGGAGCTAACCCTAGGGGACAGGCCTCCTCCCGAATAGAGATATCCAAAAAAACGTCGCCGGCGCGGCGCAAAGCGCTGTGAGAGTTACCGCTCATGGCGATCAACGGCAAGCCCATCCGTTTAATCACCGGCAAAATACGGACGATCTCATCGGTCTCACCCGAATTGGAAACCGCAATGACCACATCGCCCTTCATCAGCATGCCCAGGTCTCCGTGAATCCCCTCAGCAGGATGCAGAAAAAAAGCCGGCGTTCCAGTGGAAGCCATGGTCGAGGCGATCTTCTGGCAAATCAAACCGGACTTTCCCATGCCGGTAATCACCACCCGCCCCTTACAGGACAACAACACCTCCACAGCCCGAGTGAAATCGCCGTCAATCCGATCGGCCAAATCTGAAAGGGCTTGTGCCTCAATCCGCAGGACACGCCTTGCCACATCGATCATTTCGTTCATGGTGCATCAGCCCCTTTAACGATAGCGTCAATAGCCAGCATCTCCTGCCACATCGCTTTTACCTTGTCCAGCGCCAAGGAATTAGGTCCATCACACAGCGCCCTAGAAGGATCATGATGTACCTCCCAGAACAGGGCATCAATACCCACTGCGACCGCTGCTCGGGAAAGTGCACCGACAAACTCCCGTTGTCCGCTTGAAGCGGCGCCGGAACCGCCAGGCAGCTGCACCGCGTGGGTAGCATCGAAGACCACCGGACATCCGCTCTGGCGCATAATGGCCAGCGAGCGCATATCAACGACCAGGTTATTATAACCAAAGGTCGTTCCCCTCTCCGTCAACAGGACATCCCGATTTCCCGTCGAGGCGATCTTGTCAACCACATTGGTCATATCCCAAGGCGCAAGAAACTGGCCTTTTTTCACGTTGACTACCCTACCGCTGTTACCGGCGGCGATCAACAGGTCGGTCTGTCGGCAGAGAAAGGCCGGGATCTGTATAATATCGAGCACCTGGGCGGCTGCAGTAACTTGCGAGATATCGTGAATATCGGAAACCACCGGCAACCCTAGTTCGTCCTTAACCCGCTGTAAAATCCGCAACCCTTCCGTCAGACCCGGGCCACGGAAGGCATCGACAGAGGTACGGTTGGCCTTATCAAAAGAGCCTTTAAAGATCAAAGCCCCCCCCAGCTCATCAGCTATCGCCTTTAAGCGGTGGGCAATAACCAGAGTCGTCTCTTCATCTTCGATGACGCAGGGTCCTGCAATCAGCACAAGGGGCTGGCCTGAACCAAAAGCTACTTCGCCCACCGTTACTTCACGTACCATTTCAGTCCTCACTTCGACCTTTCAAACAGGCCCCGACAAAGGATTCAAAAAGAGGATGGGGATCCATCGGTCTGGAACGAAATTCCGGATGGAACTGACAACCCAAAAACCAGGGATGCTCTTTAAGCTCTACGATCTCTACCAGGTCTGCAGCAGGATAGGTGCCTGAGATAACCAGACCGGCCTTGCTCAACTGATCGCGGTAGAGATTATTAAATTCAAAGCGATGGCGGTGACGCTCAGCGATGTCCCCCTGGCCGTAAATACGCCTTCCTAAAGTATCTTTTTCCAGAGAGCATGGGCAGGCGCCAAGCCGCATGGTCCCGCCTTTGCGCGAGACATTTTTCTGGCTCTCCATAATATGAATCACGGGATTTTTAGCGTCTTCTTTGAATTCACTGGAATGGGCGTCTTCAATACCGCACACATTGCGGGCGTACTCAACAACAGCCATCTGCATACCGAGACAGATACCGAAAAAGGGCACCATGTTCTCTCGGGCGTAACGGATGGCAGCGATCTTCCCTTCGCTACCGCGCTGGCCGAAACCACCCGGCACCAAGATCCCGTCGACCTGGGCAAAAGTATCGCCCACACCGTGCCGCTCCGGGGTTTCGGAATCGACATAGGTCAGCTTCACTCGGCAATCGTTGGCGATACCGCCATGGGTCAAGGCCTCGGCCAAGGATTTGTAACTTTCGGTCAATTCCACATATTTGCCGACAATTGCGATGGTGATCTCAGAGGCCGGCTCCTTGACTCGCTTGATGATCAATTCCCAGGCGGAAAGGTCAGGCGCCTTGGTCCAAATATTTAGATATTCGGTAATTCTCTCATCAAGCCCTTCTTCGTGCAGAGCGATAGGCAGATCATAAATACTCGGTACATCCCGAGCAGTAATCACAGCATCCTCGGGAACGTTGCAGAACAGGGCAATTTTAGCCTTCATGTCCCGCGGGATCTCGCGATCACAACGACACAGCAGAATATCGGGCTGGATACCGATTTCACGCAATTCCTTGACGCTGTGCTGGGTCGGCTTGGTCTTCAACTCACCGGCCGTAGGAATATAGGGCACCAGGGTCAGATGAATATACAGCACATTTTCCCGGCCGCGATCAGCACGAAACTGGCGAATCGCCTCCAGAAAGGGCAATGACTCAATATCACCGACCGTACCGCCTATCTCGACAATGGAAATATCTACATCCTCAGAGTTTTCCAGAATCTTGCTTTTTATCTCGTTAGTGATGTGAGGAATGACCTGAACCGTACCTCCGAGATAATCGCCACGCCGCTCTTTACGAATGACCGAATCATAAACCTGTCCGGTAGTAAAATTTGATTTCTTGTAAAGTCTCGCCGAAGTAAAGCGCTCGTAGTGGCCCAAATCGAGGTCGGTTTCAGCACCATCATCAGTAACAAAAACCTCGCCATGTTGAAAAGGACTCATGGTGCCTGGGTCTACATTGATATAAGGGTCCATCTTCTGCATGGAGACCCGCAGTCCGCGGGCTTCCATAAGGGCGCCAATAGAAGCCGCCGACAATCCTTTCCCCAGGGAGGAAACAACGCCACCGGTAATGAACAGAAACTTGGTCTTCATAAAAACTCCTCCCCCAGGGCAAACCGGGAATTAATCGGAAATCAAAAGGTGACACCTTAAATACAAACTCGAAATTTTACACCCATGGCAAGCAAATGGAAACCCCCATTTTCAGGCTCAACGGATATTCCTGCTTTTCAATAACCTCTCGACCCGTGGAACATCCTCCGGCGTATCGACTCCGATACACACCTGATCCGTTTCAATCACACGAATTCGGTAGCCATGCTCCAAGGCCCGCAACTGCTCCAGCTTTTCGAGTTGCTCCAAGCGGCTTTCCGGCATAGCGGCAAAACGAAGCAAAAAATCACGTCGATAAACATACAGCCCGATATGCTTAAAGGCACCAAGATCAGCCATCGGCGCAACAGAAGCCTGCCACTCTTCGCGAGGAAAAGGAATGGGCGATCGGGAAAAATAAAGGGCATCGCCGGCATGATCTGTGACCACCTTGACCACATTCGGATCGCGAAATTCCTGCCAGTCAGAAATAGCGGCCTTCAAGGTTCCCATAGGAATGGAGGGGTCATCACGCAATGGGGCCACAGCCGCATCGATCATCGAGGGAGCAATTAAAGGCTCATCCCCCTGAACATTAACCACCAGGTCAGCCTCCAGTGCATGGGCGACCTCAGCCAGGCGATCGGTGCCAGAGGCATGATCCTCCCGAGTCATCCACGCTTCTCCGCCAAAGGCTGTCACCGCCTGATAAATCCGCTGATCATCCGTAGCAACGATGACACGGTTAATGGTTGCCGAACTGCCGACGCGCTCATATACCCGTTCGATCATGGTTTTGCCAGCGATTTTCACCAGAGGCTTGCCCGGAAAACGAGTCGAAGCAAAACGGGCAGGAATAATGGCCGTAATCCGCATATATAATCCCCTAAAATAAGCTATAATTCGAGTCGTAGCCTAAAGAAAACAGTCTAGGTTGTCAAGAAACACACCGTAAGTCGGCACGCTTTTTTCATACAGCTCGCCCGCTAAATAACCATTGAGTTTTCGTAGATACAATACCCTGGGCTGCCTTCTCCTGATTAGCCACTCAAATCGAATAAATTTGCGCGACCCAATACAGATTAGCCAAAACAGCCAATCTAATTTATCCCGACTAATTGACTGGGCAAAAAAACCGCCATTATTATTTCGGCCCAATGATCTTTCGCGGTCGCTTCACGAAACTTCGCTATCATTAGCCGGAGCCAAGCTTTCGTTTGTTCCAGTTACGTAAGAAAATTGTATCTACTTCTGCATTGCCAAATACCAATCAAGCTTTGAGTCATCCCAAGTAATCCAAAAAACACATAACAGAATTTATTTAGACTAATCCAATGCTTACTGTTTTGTGCTAATTGTATTGAAGGCCTTTTGTTGACTGACCACATATGTTAAGTTCGCTTGATATATTTTCCTGGCACAGGCTGCTATAACCTTCGCTAGACTATAATCTGCCCTTTCTGAAAAATGTGACAATGCTCATCCCGCCATTAAAAATCGCATCTCGCTGGTCGACCGGATATAATTTGGTCGGTTTGCTGTTGTTACTGTGTACTCCTTGCCTGGATGGCTGGTCCTCCAATATCTGGGCGGCAGATGATACGTTAAACACACACCCAGCACAATCCAGCCACCCAGCACAATCCAGCCACCCAGCACAATCCAGCCAACCAGTACCATCCGATGCTTCCCTCGCAGAGGCAGTAGTCCAGTTGCCGCCAGTCAATGTTGTGGCCAGCCCGGAACCGATAACCGGGCAAGGCACTACCATTCAAAGTGAAATCCTTGAAAAACTGCCTCTACGCAACAACAGCATCAATGAAGCCCTGACTGTTCTGCCAGGCATTCAATATAGTGAATCGGCCAATCTTTCCACTCAGGGTGGAGAAATTTTACCGCCAGGAGTCTCCATATCTGGAGGCAAAATCTTCGAAAACAACTTCACCATCGACGGTACCAGCAATAACAGCCTGCTCGATCCTGCGGGAACCGTTAATTTAGCTTCCCCTACTGATATTCCGGGCCAGCCTCAGGAATTGCTTCTCGATAGCACCCTGGTGGAACAGATCACCGTTTACGACAACAATGTGCCGGCACGCTTAGGTGGCTTTAAAGGTGGTGTAATCGAAGCGAAAACGTTGAATCCTGCCCCCACACTTAGCGGCAAGCTATTTTACCGTACCACTCGTGACACCTGGACAAGCTTCCATATCGCTGAGGAAAATGAGGAGGATTTCGACAACTCCACAGATCACAGGGACCAACCAAAGTTCCACAAGCATCACGGAGGATTCGACCTGCACGTCCCCATTTCCTCCCAGTTGTTGACGGTCGGTGCCTACCGCCAGTTGTATTCAAGAATTCCTCTAATGCAGGAGAATGAGACTAAAACTCAGGAGCGCCGAGAGGAAAACTTCCTATTCAAGACCGTTTTCCAGCCAACAGAGAGCGCCGACTTCGACCTTCTCTGGACTTATACTCCATATCGTGGCACATATTTCAAGGACGGCTTCCGCGACAGCGATTTCACTCTATTCGGGGGCGGACATCTGATCTCAGCCACCTTCCATACTCGACTGCCACTGGCCACCCTCGATACACAGGTGGCGTACCGTACGAGTAAAAACTCCCGCGAAGCCCCCACCCATGTGATCCAGACCGAACTCAGCAAAAACGTATGGGAAAAAGAGGGCTTTTATGGGGACATTAGCAAAACTCAGAAAAGCTACCAATTTAAAACCGACCTTTCTTTTCTGCCTGTTTCCTTCGGTCCGTCCAACCATTCAGTAAGTACCGGTTTTGACATCCGACACATCGAAGGCACCTACGAGCGCCATGATACCAGCTACCTTTACACCTACATGTTAAATGACAACCCAACAAGTACCAACGATGACTACCCCAATCGCAAGGTGTATGAAGAATCTGATGCCGAGGGCACTCTGAGACAGTACGGAGTCTATGTGGAAGACATCATTACCTGGCGCGGACTGGAGCTTCGTCCGGGAATGCGGCTAGATTATGACGATTACATGCACAACCTCAGTCTGGCGCCCCGTTTGGCAATGGCGGCAGATGTTTTCGGCAATCATAAGTCCTTTCTCATTGCAGGGTACAACCGTTACTACGCCAATACTCTCCTCACTTACAAACTGCGGGAAGGCATCAAGCCTGCTTACTATGAACAACTAAAAGCTGGCGAATGGACCGATTACAAGGGCCACTCTCAGGACACCCGATACTCCGAGCTCGATACCCCTTATGCGGACGAATATGTCCTGGGGCTGGAACAGCAATTGTTCGGCGGAAAGGCGGCAGTTAAATATATCCATAGAAAAGGGCGGGACGAATTTGCCAAGACTTTCGAAAGGGAAGAGGATGGAATTATTTACAACACCCTTAACAACAATGGCCGCAGCCGCCATGAAAGCTGCCAAATCTCTTGGGAGCGGCAATGGCGCAACCACTTTCTAAGCATCAACGGAACCTATCAGAGAACCGCCAGCAGCAACGAATCCTATGACAACCTGCTGGATGAGGAGGACCTTGAGGAACAGGTCTGGTACAACGGCCATGCTGTGAATAAAAATAACCTCCCGCGAAAAGACTTCAACAGGCCCTGGGTCGTTAACCTCACCTATGTCGGAAGGTTACCCTATGGATTTTCCCTTAGTGGTATGGCCAAATATCGTAGTGGTTACCGTACTCTGAAAGATACCAAGGAGGATATTGTGATTCCTGATGGGGAGTCGCTACCGGTTTATGATGAGGTGAAACAAGGTGGGGGAGTTACTGTTTCTTGTCGTATCGCTTGGGAAAAACAGCTCTATCAAAACCAGAGCATGGTTTTGAGCCTAGAAGCCAATAATCTGTTCGATAAAAAAACCTCTGTCGGCGATACCAACGATTATGAAATTGGCCGTCAGCTCTGGGCCGGGCTGGAATATCAATTTTAACTACTAAAGTTATTGTCCAGAAAAGGAACAAACAATCCAACGAATAAGGATAGATAGCGCGAGGAACGAGCCGCGATCTTATCC
>JAIOSZ010000052.1 GCA_021107335.1 Desulfuromonadaceae bacterium
ACACCGCAGAAAACGATGGGAATCTCAGAAAACAAGCTGTTGCGATGATTCAGTACAAACTGGAAGGCGTGGTCATCAGAAACCAGCACCAGGTCGTAGCTTCTAATAGCTAGCTTCAACTCCAATAGCCTAGCGGTCTGTTCCTCGAACGCTTTAATAGCGTAGCGTTTAGCGTCCAGATACTCCACCTGAATATGGACCGGTGTTTTTGAGAAAGCAAATTGCTGATTTATGGCCTTATGGATATCATCCGTCCACTTCAACCCGGAATGATAGGAATGGATCACCAACACTTCTTTGGCGTCGGTAGCCTCTTGGGCAGTGGCATATTGCCAACCACAGCCAAGCAGCAGTAAAAACCCGATCATACTAAACGATACGGTCTGTTTTACCAACGCGATACGATTCATAAACATTGGACAAAAGCACTTCATCAAAACTTCACCTTGACGGCCCGGTATCCAGCCCCAGATATATCCCAGTGGAACCAATTGAAAAAAAGAAAACAACTCAACCCGCTTCAAGTAGAAACAAACCAAATTGGATTGAAACCTACCATCGGGCAAAGATCTTTGACAACCCAAAACTGTCTACAAATGGCACACTTAGCTACAGCTAACCACATAATTCAAATTTGTTTTCTTAACAACAACTACCCCGAGCATCTAGAAGCCATCAATCCACAGGGGAAGTAAGTCCACCAAGACCTTTGCCTTGCTCAATAACTCACCCGTATCTAAATCAGAACAAAGTAGATGGCACGATACTTTGCTATCACAGCGACCCTTCGGTAACAAAAACAGGTTTTTAATATCTATTTCGTTTTGCCTGTTGAGCTTTGAGCCCGTAGATGATACCTAAAGAGAAACTTACTGTATTAACCAGCGGGAAAGGGTCGATGATGGAGAGAAACAAAGCCATAGAACTATTTCTCAAGCGTTTTTTCGGCAGGACTTCAGAAGATCTGTACACGCTGATCGATGACATCAGCGTCATGCAGAAACGCAACAAAAAGGAAGTGCTGTTTTTAGAAGGGGAAGAAGGAAGCGCACTGCACTTTCTTGTCTCGGGTCGAGTTAAGCTCTATCGATCCAACGAAGAAGGCAAAGAAGCGGTGATCCGTTTTGTACAACAGGGGGAGTTTTTTGCCGAGATTCTTTTGGAGCTGCGTAACCGCTATCCGGTCAACGCCGTAGCCCTCGAGGATTGTACGCTACTGCTGATCGATGTCCACCGGCTTTTCGATAAGGTTCAAAAGACTCCGGGGCTGGCCATGGCCTTGATCGGCGCACTCTCCCAGCGCATCAGTTATCTGCTCAACCGGGTGGAACAATTGGCCATCGCCGATGTTCGAGAACGATTCGTACGCTATCTGCACCTTCTTGACCAGACCCACCGCACCGGGGTGGTCTTTCTACCCGCGCCGAAGCGGGAAATCGCCCTCTTGCTCGGTACCACCCCCGAAACTTTTTCACGACTTTTGAAAAAACTTTCAGAAGAAGAGCTGATTCAGGCCAGCGGCAAGACGATTCAACTATTAGCAAAATTCAAAGAGTTGACCGAAAGTTCGAACGAAGGGCGTTAGAACCCGCCGTCAGCTGGGAAAAACGTTGCAACAGAGCTTGCGCGACAGGAGTAATACGCACCTCTTGTTGCAAGGCAACAGGATCGAACCCGTATTCGATCAACTTCTCACGTGAAAAAGTGAGATAATCCGCCATGATTTCCTCATCGAATTCGGGATGAAACTGCACCCCCCAGACCCGCTCAGCGAAACGAACCACTTGATGCGGTTCACGTGGGCTGGTGGCCAGGACCTGGGCACCGGGTGGCAAATGCAGTACGCTCTGACGATGAAACAACTGGGCGGGAAACATGTTGGGCAAGCCGCCAAACAGAGGGTCGGAGCAGGCATTATCGGTCACTTGCACGGTCACTGTACCGAATTCGCCCCCGCCAGGATGATCACCCACGGTGCCTCCCAGAGCCTGGGCCAGTAACTGATGGCCGAAACAGATACCGAGCACTGGCACACCTAGCGTCACCACCCGAGCCAACCAGCCAGAAAACGTTTCGCTCCACTCTTGGCGCTCGGTGACCATGGCGTGGGACCCCGTTATCACCAGAGCAGTCACTGTTTCCGCTGAAGGCAAAGCTTCGCCGGCAAAGGCGGCGACCACCTTCAGCCCCCCGCGCTTAACAGCCAATCCCGCCCCTACCCAATCGGTAAAGTCTCCCCTGGCCTCAGCCAACGCCGCAAAGGTGCGTCCAGCTTCTATAATGGTAATCTGTTGTCCCATCGGCCTGTTCCTTTGATATTTATCGCACAGATCGTTGCCATCAGCCTTTAGTTTTGCCATTAACGGACCCGTGGGTAACAAGACCAGCGACAGGGAGGATGTCGTCTGTTTTTGGCTGCTAGAGACGAAAAAATGGGAATACTGCCAAATTTTCACACAGGGCGTAAAAGTATTTTTGACCTTTTTTGAACAGCGGTTACACCTCAACGAAACTGGACTACGAGACTCTGCAACGTTTCGATGCATCTTAAGGCTTTCGAAACGTCAAAGCTTTCCATCTCGGGCCGCCAACAGTAAGGTGATCGCCCGCCACAATCGCCAGCGATCGGGAAGTTCCGGCGCCACGTCGACGTGCTCTAGGCCCTTCACCAGAAAGAGGTGAGATTGCCCCTCCGGCACCGCCCTCGCCAGAGCCACACTCTCAACATAGGGAATCATCCGGTCCTGCAAGCCGTGCACCAGGATCAGCCGGGAAGTCAGGCGGGACAGATCCCTGCCTGCCAAATTGAGAGCATCAATGTCTTGGCGAATGGCGACCGGTAAGGCCCTCAGCAACTGCGCCACGCGGCGGGGATCCCTGTTACTGACAAAAGCATGCAAAGCCTGTCCTTCTTTCCCCAGACCAGCTGCCAAATCGTCTGTCGACGCTGTCAAGTCGGCCAACTTGCGGCGGGTCATCTGGCGAAAAATCAGGCGGTCTTCAGTATTGCCCAGACGGTGGATATTACTTGCCACAAAAGCCCAGGTTCCGTATTCGTTGGGCGGCAGATAATGCCAGCGTTCATTTTGCCGATAGTAACCGGTGGTGCAAAAGGTCAGAACCTGCTGCAGATCGTAATAGGCACCGACAGCGAAGACAAACTGCACCCGTTGGCGAATTGCTTCATCGAGAGAAGCCAGTAATGTCGGCCCTGTAGCATAGCTGAAGGCCGCCATACCGGCTCTTCCCTGCGGAGCCAGTTGGGGATTGGCAGCCAGCCAAGCAAAGGCATCCGCCAGCTGTCCAACATCGGCCGGACTCACCCGCAGTTGCCGAAGGTTGGGCAGATCGGGCACCAGCACGGCAAAACCGGCCCGTGCCAGGGTGGTGGCAAAAGCTACCAGGCGCGGATCGTCCTTGCCAGTCTCGGCCACCCCCGGAACGAGCAGCAGCGCCGCCCTGATCTCTGCTGCCGGCCGGTAGAGATCCCCCTGCCCCTGGCGACCGTCCGTCCGGTAGCGAACCCCTATGCGCTGCGGCTCACGTG
>JAIOSZ010000009.1 GCA_021107335.1 Desulfuromonadaceae bacterium
AAAAAGCCGCCCTTCCAGGCGGCTTTTTCATTTTCAGGTTGGCGCCGACATCGGCTATTTGATAACCGGTTCGCTAGCCACCACGACTACATCGAACTCCACCACCTCACCGGGCAAATCCTTGAACACCAAGGTAAAGGGGATCGCCCGTTGCGGTGCCAGATTGAGATTGGCCAGCATTTTTCCAAACTGATTTTGCATCCGCTCTGACATGCGCATTAACGGCCAGACGCGAAGCTGCTCTCGGCCCATAGGATTGCCACAAAAGGCTCTCTGTTGAGCCAATTTTACGCCCTTAGCATTATAGACACTACCCTGCACGACAATAGCCGCCCGCGGTTCGGCCCCTTCATTCAACACCTGCCCTTGGATTATAAACAACCGGCCTTCCCGTTGGTTGATTAGAACATAACCCGTCAGCTTTTCCGGCTTCAGCTCCTTGCCCTCGGCGGGCGGGGCTGGGATCAACTGCCAATCAACCAGCAGCTTCTGCCAAGAGGCCGTCAGTTGCCCTCGTGCATGATAGACATAACCACCGCCGGCTATCACCAGCAGCAACACCAGCAACCACATCAAACCCCGATAAGATTGTTTGCGACACTCCGCCGGTGGACGCGGAGCAGGCAGGGATACGCGAGACGAACCTTCGTCATAAAAAATATCCTCTTCGGGCAAACCCGAGACCGCATCGCCGATCTCCGGCTCATCCTCCTCCGCAAGGGTCAGCGGAACCGCAAGAGGTGGCTCTTGCGCCGCCGGTTCTGCAGTCTGAGGAGCCCCGGGTTCTCCATCCAAAAGTTCATCGGCCAAAGACAATTCATCAATCTGTTTCGGATCCGGAATCAAAGGGGACAGATCCGTATCATCGGACCAGCTTAAATCACCTTGCTCCTCGAAACCTGCACCAGCTACCGCTAAAAAGTCGTCGTCATCGTCTTCAAAACTCGTCTCGCCGAGCAGGAACTCATCCCCTTCGTCGCCACCGGAAAAAAATTCGCCCCCATCAAAATCTTTGCCGAACTCCTCGGCAGCCCCGAATTCGTTCTCCTCGCCAAAACCTTGTACGCTAGCATCGACATTTGCATCCTCTGTCAGAACGTCGGCCTGAGGCGGAGTGATCATAAAAATGATCTTACACCTGGTGCACCGCACCTTGGTACCGCCCGGCTTTACTTTATTCTGCGGCAGCTTGAAACGGGCCTGACAATGAGGGCATTGAATTACCATAATCCCCCCTTAAACCGACTGTGCCGGATCGAATAAATAGATATCAGCAAGATTTCGATAGGCCTCCTGATAGTCGAGGCCATAGCCGACGACAAACCCACTATCAAAGCTGATGCCGACATAATCCGCCTCAAATGATGTTTGCCGGGCATGTCGTTTATCGAGCAACACGCAGGCTTTAAGACTTGCCGGTTGGCGGCCGGCCAGTCGCTGACAGAGTGCTTCCAAGGTAAAGCCGCTATCGAGAATATCATCAACAATTAAAACATGACGATCGGCAATCGACATTTCCAAATCTTTACGAAATTCCACCAATCCTGTAGTCTGGGTGAGAGAGCCGTAGCTGGCCACCCTTACAAAGTCCACTTTCGCTGGCAGGGAAATCGCCCGCACCAGGTCGGCAAAAAACAAAAATGCACCATTCAACACGCCGACCAACAAGAGGTCTTTGCCCGCATAATCACGGCTGATTTCCTCAGCCAGACGCTGAACTTGACGGGCGATATGCTCCCGACTGTATAATTTTTCCATTCCCTGTGACGGCATAAGCCTCCGTTTTTTCTATAAACCCAAAGAGAAACTCATTCTATAGCAGATCGGCAAATAGGGTGTCAATTTATTCGCCCGTTCCCGGGCCTCTGGCAATCACTTGCTTTTTTGTGCTATATATTTAACATGGATTCGCAAATTATCCATCAAACGACAGGGCGCCACAATGATGAGATACCTACTGCTGTTACTGACATTCCTGATTCTGCCGACAACGGCCTTGGCTGCTCCGCACCTTCAGGCAGAAACGGCGCTCTTTAACTTCGGCCGAGTGGCCGAGGGCAGCAAAACCGAGCACACCTTTCGCTTCCAAAACACCGGTGATACGCCTCTAATCATCAGCAAGGTACGTAGTTCCTGCGGCTGCACGGCAGCATTGTTGTCCGCGAAGGAACTGGCCCCTGGTGAATGGGGTGAATTGAAGACTACGTTTAACTCTAAGGGATTTCAGGGATCAGTCACCAAAACGGTCTATGTCTATTCTAACGATCCCGACCAACAGAAAGCTCGATTTCGGCTACAGGGCCAGGTGCAAAGGGAACTGCTGGTCTCACCCAGACGTATTCAGTTCAGCGCCGGAAAAGATAAAGCGCCCTTCGCGGCCACTATCAACCTGCGTAACGATGGCACGACAAATCTTTTCCTCTCCAACCTTAAAACCACCAGCGAGGAACTCCAGGCTGAGCTTTCCTCCTCACAACTTGCTCCCGGAGAGTGTGTTCAAATCACTATCCACTTAGCTCCCAACACAGACAAGAGCCGCTTTGCCGGCTACATAACTCTGCGCACCAGCAGTCCTCGAGCTCCTACATTACGAATCCCTGTAACGGCTGTTCTATCGGACCGCCAATAAAAGGGTCGCCCAATCGGCGTGCAAAGAGCAAAAGTGTTGCAAAACAAGGGATTTATGATTTAATGACCAAACAGCTCATCTGAGCTAGACTGACGGTTGCATCCATGGCCGCCAATGGTCTTGCAATTCCTTTTCCCCCACATCCCAGGGACCCCG
>JAIOSZ010000274.1 GCA_021107335.1 Desulfuromonadaceae bacterium
ATGATGTCGGTCTCGTTCATTTCCCCGGAACGAAGGTTGTCACTGCTGTTCAATTGCCAGTTGTGCCAGGTGCTGAGGGTGAAACCACCTGCCGAAAGGTCTAGGCCGGCCTGAAGGGTTGGGCGGCTGTCGCTTAGGTTGAAACCGCGCCACATGTACTTGTCCCAGATCCCGGCATAGGCATCCCCTTCAACTTCGATGGCAGCCTGTGAACTGACGGTAAAGGTTGTCCCGAGCAACAGGACAGCAATCAGCATAAATGCCCACTTTTTCATCTCTCTACCTCCATAAAATATAGATCCGACCCACTTGCCACAGGCCCTTCCTGCACAAAGTATGGCCGCTAAAGGTGTGGTTGATTGCTGTTAGCAAGCAGCCACATCTAAAAATCTAGCGTAAAATCCCAATCTTTAAAGGGTAGATTTAAATTATTTTTCAGGGGGTTGGGCAGGCTGTGCTGTTTGAGAGGGGGAAGGGGGGACTGTAAGTAAATGCTGGTGGGCAAATTTAGAGCAACAGTTGACGGACTTGCATGGGGCGTCCCGGTCGGGTCAAGTAGAGGAACAGAACCAGACTGCCTTCGGGGAGTTGGGGGTGATGCTGAAACCGGGCTGCCAAATGCTGAATCTTGGCCCCTCGCCCCTTCAAGGCGGCAACAATGCGCTGCATTTTTGTGCGAACGCGCAGCTGTTCTGAGTCGGTCAGCTGGGTATCTAGATACTCGGGCGCTTTCTCCTGGGAGATACGCTCACTGACCGCTAAATCCCAACCAAGGCACTCGCCGAGTTGCGCGCGAACCTGACCTGTGAAGCTGGTGTGGGCAAAGGTCCATAATTGGTTAAATAGATCCCGTTGGGAGAGGGGGCGGCGAAACAGACCTTGACGCCGCCAGAACGCTTCGAGCTGTTCTAGTCCACTGCTTAAAGAGCCACAACCCTTGCTCAGGGCCGCCAGAAAATGGTGGCCGCGATCCGTGTTGATGGTCAGGTCGAGCAGTCGGCCGATCCCCTGCAGGCGTTCCAGTTCGGCGAAACTGAGTTGCTGTGTGGCCAGTACACTATAGGGCGGATGGGGGTCGAAGCTTATGCCGTGCCGTGCCGCATCTTGTCGCAGGGGGGCGCCGGGCAACAGTTTGACCGGTTCGAGTTGCAGGTGATGGGGGCGCAGGGCGGCGACCCGGTCGATGGAGGCAAGGAAGTCATGGTATCCTTCACCTGGCAGACCGGCGATAAGGTCGAGATGGAGGTGGATGTTGCCCATTTGCCGCAGCTGGCGAACGTTTTGTTCCAATAGCTCCAGCGCGGCAGGACGGTCGATGGTGCGCAGAGTCTCGGGCAAGGTCGACTGGACGCCGATTTCGAACTGGAAGGTATCTTTGGGCACCGTAGCGAGAAGTTCCAGGGTCTTTTCATTCAGCAGGTGGCCACCGATTTCAAAATGAAAATGGCTGCCGCGGTTGTGTTGCAGGATAAAGGCAAAGATGCGGCGAGCTCTTTCCGGGTCGTAATTGAAGGTGCGGTCGACCAGCTTGATCTTGGCCACTCGCTTTTCCATGAGCAGTCCCAGGTCTTGCTCGATGCGGGCCATGGAATAGGAACGCACCGTTTGATCGAGGGCGCTCATGCAAAAGGCACAGCGATAAGGGCAGCCACGGCTGGTTTCCAGATAGACGAGACCGCGGTTCAGGTCGATCAGGCCGAGTTGTAGGGGCGAGGGGATGTCGTCCAGGTCGCTGAGCAGTGGTCCGTCGGGGTTTTCGCAAATGCGGTCGCCGTTGCGCCAGGTCAGACGCGGCACCTGCACCGGCAACCGGTCTTGCTGCCAGGCTTCGAGCAATCCGCGCAGGGGCAGTTCGCCCTCTCCGCGAATTAAGGCGCTGATGCCGAAGTGATGCTCTAATAGCTCCGGTCCTTCGAAGCTAACTTCCGGGCCACCCAGTACGATCCGTAGGCCCGGTCGGGCCGTGACCAGCGCGTCGGCCAATTCCAGGGTCTGACGGCGGTTCCAGAGATACACGGAAAAAGCGATGACCTCAGGTTCTTCGGCCAGCAGGGCGCCGAGTACCTGTTCCTTCGGTTCGTGAACGGTAAATTCGCGAATCACCAGATCGGCGCAGAGATCCTGGCAGTAGGCGGCCAGTAGTGGCAAGGCCAGACTGGCATGGATATATTTACTGTGTAGGGTGGCTAGAACGATACGCATGGCGACAGCATAACCAAGCTGGCGCGGCAAACAAAGAGCTATTTTTCTCTAGTTGGCGACGATTGCTCTGCTCAAGGCCCTGTGCTATGCTAGCTTCCGGTGCAAGGCACTAATAAATAACCAAAAAAGGATTTCTATGCTCCAGGGTAAAACCATTCTCGCGGTAGTGGCGGATCAGGACGGCCAGGTGTTCGAACACCCCGACCTGCTCATGGTCGGCATGAACGGTCTGCATTGCCGCCAGCCTCGTTTGTCGGAGTTGATACCATTGCCCGAGGGCAGCCGGCTGTTTACTGTTCCCGATACACCGCCGATGGGTTTCGATCCGAGCCAAGGCAAGGCCGTGACGCTGCGCAAGCTGCCCCGATCCCTCGGCGGCGGGCGAGTGCAGGCGGTATCAGTCTTTCTGACTCCAGGTTTTATGCGGACTCTGTTGCCCGCCGCTGATTACGGGCAGAAAAAGGTTCAACTGCCCCTGTGGGCTTATACTGCGGTCGGCTGGTGCGTCGAGGAAGAGCGTTTTTATGCCGCAGCGGTGCGAGTTGATCGCAATACGCAGTGGCAACCCGATAATTTTGATGATCGACAACTCGACCCGCTGGTGCGGCAAATGTTGAAGGAGCAGCCAGGCAACCGGTTGCTTGAGCAGTTGGCTCGTTGTGCTCTGGATTATCACTGTTTCGCTGCCAAGAACCTGTTCTTTCGTCGCTGGGAGGCTCCGCTACCGACCTCGCCTCAGTGCAATGCCCGTTGTCTCGGTTGCATCTCTCTGCAAGAGGCTCCCGAGTGTTGTCCATCGAGTCAGGAGCGGATCACCTTTGTGCCGACCGTCGAAGAGCTGACGGACATTGCCGTCCCCCATCTGGAACAGGCCGAAAATGCCATTGTAGCTTTTGGCCAGGGCTGTGAGGGGGACCCTATTCTGCAGGCGGACACCATTTGTGCCGCGGTGAAGGCGATGCGCGTTCGGACCGCGCGGGGCACCATTAACTTCAACTCCAATGCTTCCGATCCTACGGCC
>JAIOSZ010000280.1 GCA_021107335.1 Desulfuromonadaceae bacterium
AACTTTGGATGGACACAGTGCAGTTTTCGGATGAAAACGAACTAAAATACAGCGTATCGAAAGAGGCCGGTTTCCTTGGGGGAATCGGCCTCTTCAGTTTATTGCGCTACGAACTGTCCCGTTGATGCTTTGGTTTTGTGGGGCCTGCTCAGGTTTGTTTCTGACCCTTGCGGGCATTTGGATTCAGGGCAGAATGGTTCGGCTGCTCCTCGTCGTAACGCAAAAAGGCCCCACGATTTCTCGTGAGGCCTTTTTTTTATGGCTCCCTCTGCTGGGCTCGAACCAGCGACAATCTGATTAACAGTCAGATGCTCTACCAACTGAGCTAAGAGGGAATGATCTGTATTCCTATAGTATTTCTAGTGTTCTTCTCAAAACTCGACTGCGTCGTGCAAAAACTAGGTTTGACGTCAGAAGAGAGTTGAGTTTATACACTCTGAAAAAGAAGATGTCAAGCAGGAAAATGAGTAAAAAAGGCCTAATTCTTGGTCTCTGTTCGCAATACCGTGAAAGCTCCATTGGCTGTTAAGCTACCGTCTGCAAGGCCCCTCATCGATTGCATCCTAACCGGCAAGTTGCTATAATCTCAAGATCTTAACCGACCAGCCGTCGCGGCCCCTCTGCCGCATTGATGCTTTTGCACCCGCAAGACGAACTATCGGCACCCATGTCCCTGGAACATAACATCAGCCCCCAATGGCTGGAAGCTCAATACCTGCTTTGGCAGGAGTCTCCGGAGCAGCTCTCCCCCGAGTGGCACAGCTTTTTCGAGGGTTTTGACCTGGCTCG
The DNA here is from genome assembly GCA_021107335.1 of Desulfuromonadaceae bacterium. Classification (GTDB taxonomy): domain Bacteria; phylum Desulfobacterota; class Desulfuromonadia; order Desulfuromonadales; family Syntrophotaleaceae; genus Syntrophotalea_A. The sequence goes on from JAIOSZ010000280.1 coordinate 790, forward strand.
CGAGATCGGATTGCCGGCCATGGGGGAAGGCTGCCACAGCTGCCCAATGGCCCTCAAACAGTCGGCAGTCGATGCTTTGGTCTATCGTTATCGGGATATCGGCCATTTGCTGGCCTGTACCGACCCTTTATCACCCTGCAAAACGGAACATCCCCTGCTGACCTTGCAGACCTTCGGTCTTGATGAAGCCGATCTCGATCAGGTTTTTTATGCTCGCCACCTGCCTGAGGGGCAGGCCGATCTGCGCGAAATCATCAACCACCTGCGGACGACCTATTGCCGGGCCATCGGTGTCGAGTTCATGCATATACAGGACCCTGCCGAGCGCAGCTGGCTTCTGGACCGGATGGAGACGGTGCACAACCGGCCAGCCTTTTCCCGTCAGGACAAGCTGACTATTCTGCGCAAGTTGCAGGAAGCGACTCTCTTTGAAGTCTTTCTGCACCGCCAGTTTCTCGGCCAGAAACGCTTCTCCCTGGAGGGGGGCGAGGTGATCATTCCTCTATTGGATCGCATGGTGCACAAGGCGACTGCCCTGCAGATTCAGGATCTGGTCCTTGGCATGGCTCACCGCGGTCGACTCAATGTGCTGGCCAATATTTTTAGCAAGCCGCTGGAGAATATTTTTGCCGAGTTTGAAGACAATATCGAGTTCAATTTTGTCGGCGAGGGGGATGTCAAATACCATCAGGGCTTTTCCACCGATCTGCAGCTCGATGAAGGGCCTCTGCACCTGACTCTGGCCTCCAATCCGAGCCACCTTGAGGCGGTCGATACTGTCGTCGAGGGCAAGGCGCGAGCGCGGCAGGACGAGTTGGGCGCCTGGGGTGAACAGCATGTGCTGCCGGTGTTGATTCACGGTGATGCCGCTTTTGCCGGCCAGGGTATGGTGGCCGAAACCTTCAATTTGTCCCAGTTAGCCGGTTACCGCACCGGTGGTACCCTGCATATTGTGCTCAATAATCAGATCGGCTTCACCACGGTACCGGAGGATGCTCGCTCGACCCCCTATGCCACGGATGTGGCCAAGATGCTGATGGTGCCGATCTTCCACGTGCATGGCGAAAACCCCGAAGCGGCGGCCTATGCCGTCGATCTGGCTCTCGATTATCGGCAACGCTTCGGACGCGATGTGGTGCTGGAGATCATCTGCTACCGCCGGCAGGGCCACAACGAAGGGGATGAGCCTTACTTCACCCAACCGCTGATGTACGACAAGATCAAGCAGCGGCCGACGATGAGCGACCTCTATGCGCGCCAGTTGTTGGATGAAGGCATTGCGCAGCAGGAAATCGACCGTCAGGCAGAGGTTATTCAGCAGCGCTTGGAACAGGCTGCGGAGCGCAAACATCAGCAGTTGGAAATAGGCTACGGTGGCAAGTGGCAGAAAATCACACGCGAGTTTGTGCCGGTGACCCTTGAGACTGGCGTCGAGGAGGCCACTCTGATGGCGCTGGCGGAACAACTGGCAGCCTTGCCGACGGGATTTTCTCCCCATCCTCGGATTGCTAAACTTTTGGGAAAACGTCTGGCCGCCCTCAAGGAGGGAGCTGGCATCGATTGGGCAAATGCTGAAACCTTGGCCTTTGCCTCCCTGTTGGATGAGGGGCACAACGTGCGTTTGTCGGGGCAAGACAGCCGCCGCGGTACCTTCAGTCAGCGCCACGCCGCCCTGTTCGATGTCACCAGTGGTGTCGAACATGTACCTTTAGACACGAGGGCCACGGACGCTGCCTTTTATGCCTATGACAGCGCTCTTTCCGAACCGTCGATTCTTGGTTTCGAGTATGGTTATTCTCTGGAGACCCCCCATGGTCTGACTCTCTGGGAGGCCCAGTTCGGCGATTTTGCCAACGGCGCCCAGGTCATTATCGATCAGTTTATTGCCGGTAGCGAGCGCAAATGGAATCGGGTCAGCGGCCTGGTGCTATTGCTGCCTCACGGCTACGAGGGGCAGGGACCGGAACATTCGAGCGCCCGCATCGAACGTTTTTTGCAGCTCTGTGCCGCCGACAACCTGCAAGTGGCCTATCCCTCCACCCCAGCCCAATTCTTTCACCTGCTGCGCCGCCAGGTCAAACAGCCCTTTCGCCGGCCATTAATCGTTTTTACCCCCAAGAGTATGTTGCGCCATCCAGTTTGTCGTTCCAAGAGGGACGAATTAACCAGCGGTCGCTTTCAGGAAATCCTGGTAGATGAGACCGCACCGGAACAAGTACGCACCCTGCTGCTCTGCAGCGGCAAGGTCTATTATGACTTGCTGGAGTATAAGGAGCGGGAGGGGCGGACGGATGTGGCGCTGTTGCGTATCGAACAGCTCTACCCCTTGCGCGATGAGCTGCTGCAAACGGCTCTTGCCCACTACCCGCAGGCCGACCGCCTGGTCTGGGTGCAGGAAGAACCGAGCAATATGGGGGCCTGGCAGTTTATCGCACCACAGTTGGCCCGCCTTAGCGGTCTGACGCCAGTTTATGTAGGACGCCAGGCTATGGCTGCTCCGGCCGGCGGTTCGCACCGCTGGTTCAAAAGTGAACAGGAACAGATCGTCAGCAGGGCCTTTGCCGTCAAAGATGATGAATCGCAGGGAACGTGAGTGAAGGAATAGTTATGGAACTGAAAATCCCGGAAATCGGCGAATCGATCTTTGAAGCACTGCTGGTCAAATGGCATCAGAACGATGATGCCAGCGTCAGCAAGGACGATCTGCTGTGTGAACTGGAAACGGATAAGATCACTCTGGAGCTGCAAGCCGAAGCGAATGGAGTATTGTCCATCAGCGTTCAGGAAGGGACCATGGTCAAGGTCGGTGAGGTGATCGCCGTCCTCAAAGAACCTGAGGGGGCGGATTCCTCGGACGCTCAGCCGGGTTCAGATACTCCTGCCGCTGAGCCGATCATCCAGCAGCCAGAGGCGGCACCGGTTACTCAAACGCCCAAAGATGTCCCTGCGACCGAGCCGGTAGCGGTGAAACCAGTGCCGTCAGCAGCGCCCCTTGTCACCGAACCTCCGCCGTCTTCAGATCAGGACAGCCGTATTACCCGGCAGCCGCTGACACCTATTCGCCGCCGCATTGCCGAACGGCTAGTCGCCGCCCGCCAGCAGACCGCCATGCTGACCACCTTCAGCGAGGCCGACCTGAGCCGGTTGCAGTCCCTGCGGG
>JAIOSZ010000264.1 GCA_021107335.1 Desulfuromonadaceae bacterium
CTGGGCCCGCATGGAGTGGGAACATGTGTTTTATATGATGACTGACCGACGCTTGGTCGCTGTTTCGGGTATCTTGGGCAGGCGTCATCAAGTTTTCTGCTTGGAACAATTAGAGAAAGTCGAACAGCAAGCCCTGGGGACGGCATTGGCGACAGTTAAGGTTTTCGGTGGTGGCGAGCGCATGACTCTGCATTGTCTTGAATATCCCCATCTGCTTCTACAGTTGTTATCCTCCCATGTCGAGCCCGATACCAGACACGCAGTTGGTCTTGTCGGACCTGCGGAAGATGTTTGACTTTTCGCCCCCTCATTGGCTACAATTGCTGATTAACCTGCCGTGGCATGATTCATTAACGCGGCTGCCGCTATAGTCCCTTTCTATATTGTTAATAAATTGGTCTCCCGTGTGCCGTTTGTAGTACATCGGGCCTTTTGTATATCAAGTGATGTCAAGTGATGGTACACAGCGAATGATGGAAAAATATTTTTATCTGGAAACCTTCGGCTGTCAAATGAACGTGGTCGATTCCGAGCAAATGGTTGAGATCCTTCAGCAGTTGAGTTATGCCCAGACGGATGTTCCCGAGAGAGCGGACCTTATTCTGCTGAATACCTGCTCCATTCGGGCCAAGGCCGAGCGCAAGGTTTACGGCCATCTCGGTAGCTTTAAACCCCTTAAGGAACGGAACCCGAACCTTATTCTGGCGGTCGGCGGTTGCGTGGCCCAGCATGAAGGGGAGCGGATGCTCGACAAGGTCCCTCATCTCGATTTTGTGTTCGGTACCCACAATGTTCATCGTCTCGCCGAATTGGTACGGAACGCCGAGGCCAAACAGGGGCGTGGTCTGTTGGTCGATTTTCTTAATGACGAACAGCGCCGCCAACTTTTTCCGACTCGTCGGCCGAGCCAGGAGATCAGCCGCTTTGTAACCATCGTTCAGGGCTGCGACAACTTTTGCGCCTACTGCATAGTGCCACATGTGCGGGGTCGGGAAGTCAGTCGACCCAGCGCCGAGGTTCTGGAGGAGGTGCGTTCGCTTATTGCGCAGGGAACGGTGGAAATTACCCTGGTCGGTCAGAACGTTAACTCCTACGGGGTTAAGGAAGGGGATGAGATCTCCTTTGCCGAGCTATTGCATCAGGTCCATGCGCTACCGGGCTTGCAGCGCTTGCGCTTTGTCACCTCTCATCCCAAGGACCTCTCCAGCGACCTTATCGACTGCTTCGGCAGCCTCGATAAATTGTGCAAGCATTTACACTTGCCGGTGCAAGCCGGTTCTGACCGTATGCTGCAGGCCATGGGGCGTGGCTACAGCCGTGACCAGTATCTGGCCAAGGTGGAACGTCTGCGCCAGGTCTGCCCTGAGATTCGCTTGACCTCCGATGTAATTGTCGGGTTCCCCGGAGAGGACCAGGCCGATTTTGAACAGACTCTCGACCTGCTGCGCCAGGCGCAGTTTGCTGAAATCTATTCTTTTATCATTTCTCCCCGGGAAGGTACCGCCGCGGCCTTGCTGGTCGACGACACGCCGGCCGCGATTAAGCAGCAGCGTTTCGATCGCAGGCTAGCCCTGCAGGACGAGATTACCCGCGGTTTCCAGGTGGGGGATGTCGGTAAGGTTGTGCCGGTGTTGGTCGAGGGCGAGAGCCGTCAGGGAGGCGGCCAGTTGTTCGGTCGCACCAGTTGGAACCGCATCGCCAATTTTAAGGCCGATGTCAGTTTGATTGGCCATATCGTGCCGGTACGGCTGATTGAAGCTCAGCGCAATTCCCATATTGGGGTTGTCGCTGAGGGTGAAGTCGACGCCAGCCAAGCCGGTTAGCCCGTAATCTGTAACCTACAATCTAAGGTTTCGTTATGATCGATCTGCATACCCATACTATTTTCAGCGATGGCGAATTGATCCCGGCTGAGCTTACCCGCCGTGCAGCGGTGGCCGGTTATCGGGCCATCGGCCTGACTGATCATGGCGATCGATCCAATATGGATCTGATCATTCCTCGTCTGGCCCGGGTGGCGGACGATCTGGGCCGCGCTTGGGGATTGACCGTGGTGCCTGGTATCGAACTGACCCACATTCCTCCGGCAGATGTCGCCGACGCCGCCCGCGAAGCGCGGGCTCTGGGCGCGAAGCTGGTGCTCTGCCACGGTGAAACCCTCTGCGAGCCCGTTGCCGAGGGGACCAACCGGGCCGCGTTGGAGGCTGACATCGATATTCTTGCTCATCCTGGACTGATCAGTGAAGAAGAAGTTCGACTGGCTGCCGAACGGGGCATCTATCTGGAGCTGACTACCCGCCGTGGCCACTCGTTGAGCAACGGCCATGTCGCCCGTCTGGCCTTGGCCGGTGGTGCGCCCCTGGTGCTCAATACCGATAGCCATGCACCGGGGGACTTGACCCCCTTGGTTCAGGCACGGCGTATTGCCCTTGGTGCCGGGTTGACCGAAGCCCAGTTTGAAGAATTGCGCAAGAATAGCGAGAATCTGCTGCGACGCGTGATCGGTTGATGGATGGAATGCTTCAAGGTTCTGCCGCCGGCTTGGAGCAGAAGGTCGTTCAGTAATACCATTAATTTTGGCGTCCGGCAGCAATCGGTCGTCCTTTTAATATGAAGGAATCACTGCCATGAATGAACAGGATTTTGCTTTTTTCAAAGAACTGGTGGAAACGCCGAGCCCGTCCGGTTTTGAGCAGCCGGCTCAGCGTATCTGCCGGCGCGAAATGGGCGAAGTGGCCGACGAGTTGCGTACCGATGTGATGGGCAATGTCATTGCTCGTTTGTCCGGCCCAGAAGGGGCTCTGCGGGTTATGATTGCTGGCCACTGCGACGAAATCGGTTTCATGGTGCGCTATATCGACGACAAGGGATTTCTTTACTTTGCGCCCATCGGTGGTATCGATGCCCATCTGGTACCGGGGCAGCGGGTTCATGTTCATGGCGCTGGCGGTCCGGTGCTGGGGGTGGTCGGTAAAAAGCCGATTCATCTCATGGAGGCCAAAGACCGGGAGACGGTCGTCAAGCTCAACCAGCAGTTCATCGACATCGGTTGCGCCAGTGCCGAAGAGGCCAAGAAGTTGGTCGCGGTCGGCGATCCGGCAACCTTTGCCGTCGGCGTCGAGCGCCTGCAGGGCGAGCTGGTCGCCTCCAGGGCCTTTGACGACAAGATGGGTGCCTTTATCGTTTGCCAGGTTCTCAAGGAAGTTAAGCGACGGGGTTCCGTGCCTGTCGATCTGCACGCCGTCACCACAGTGCAGGAGGAGGTCGGACTGCGCGGAGCGACCACCAGTGCTTACGGCGTCGACCC